>NZ_JAGGQY010000037.1:202440-218183 GCF_018613105.1 Bacillus sp. ISL-77 | reverse complement strand
CTCAAATCACTAGGACAGTCTATGGAGCAAGCTTTTTAAATCATTTTTAACAAGGCGTCCTTTCCAATCATTCCTTGGTGAATACCTAACGCCTCTGCCTCCCATGTCACCGACTCTAACGGTGCATTTAGGAGCTGTTCAATGGTTCTTACTCCCACAGCACGGCCGGCAATAATCTTGCGGTCCTTTAATTTATCATTTAATAAACCCACATCCAAGGCACCGCACATGATATATCCCTTATCGTTCGATACGGCAAGCAAGGTTGTTTTTGGAAGTAAAACGGTAACTGCCAAAAAGGTATGGCCGTTTATTTCAATTGGTGAAAGCTCAATCAAATGGTCCACACTCCTTTCCTCTCTATCACTTTATGACAGGTCGAGAAAATGCGTGTACCCATTCTATGATTGTATTTGTAACTTCCATTTTAATAAATCCCTTAGGAATTCTGGCAAGAAATACTTCTTTTCTTTTTGCGGAAGAATGTCTTTGAAAAAGTGGCCAAACGTAAACATATCAGGCATGGCTAACGTATAATTTCTTTCATAATCGACTTCCGTCCCATTAATAAACATGACGTCTCCATGAAAATTAATTCGGTCAAAGACAAATATCCCTAACAGAGTTCCTCTGAATCCAAGTCCTTTGATATGCTTATGGATTAAGCCCTCATCTTTTGTCTGCCAATAAACCTCTTCTAATTCTTTTCCAGTTAGTTCAACCACACACGGATTTATTGGATGTGGACAAATCTTCAGCAAATCGTAAACCGTCACATCACCCGATAAAGGCCCTAACAATAGCCCTGCGTTAATCATGGCACAATCAGTGTTACACCATTCTCTTAATGCCCTGCAAAGCATAAATGAAAACTCCGTTTCATGAAAAGGATCATTAATTAGAGGCTTAGCTAAGGTGGTTACTTTTTGATTTAAATCGGCTTTTCCTCTAGTAAAATAAGCATCGATTTGCTCTTGCTCATTGTTAACTTTCGGAAGCTCTTTACTGTCATATAAAATGGCATTCATAGCAGTAATTTCTTTTTGTTCATCCACTTTGAGGGTAACGTGGCCAACAAAATATCCATACTTACCTGCCGCCCCAAGGAGCGTTTCCCCCACTAACTTTCCTTTTTCCAAGAAGTGATGGGTATGTGATCCTAATATGACATCAATATCAGGAAATTCAGCTGCTATGGATTCGTCCACATTAAAACCGAGATGGGAAAGTAAAATGATTACGTCTGATTCTGCTTTTACTTTTTCAATCCATTTTTTCAGCTCTTCAATCGGCTCTGTCACCTTCCAGCCCAGTAAACTATAAAGATGGGCAAACGGTGCCGTTAAACCGATGACACCCACCCTTGTGCCCTTTTTCGAATGATAAATCTTATATGCCTTTACCCAGCTAGGATAGCTTCCATCTTGCTGATAAAGATTCGCTAACAGAACGTCAAACTGAGCATTTTCATATAGTTCATTTAAATCGTCATAGGGAAGGTTAACTCCTTCATTGTTTCCGATCGTAACCGCTGTATACTGGCACTCATTTAAGAGATCAATATTCCCTTTTCCTCTTGAAGCTTCAGTGAAAGGATGCCAGCGATCAATAAAGTCGCCGATATCAAATAGAAAGACATCCTCTTCTTTTTGGTGATGCCTCTCATGTTTTTTTGCTAGGAACTGCTTAATTCGGGGCCAATTTTCTAAGTGACTGTGGACATCGTTTGTATGATAAATATGTATGGTTTCCATCCTAGACCTGCCCAAAAATTCCTTGATAAATTAACCTGATTCCAACAATGACAAGAATGGTTCGTAAAATTAATACAATTGTTTTACTCTTAAGCTTTGTGTTTAAAAAGACACCCACCCTAGCTCCTATCCAAGCCCCAGGAATCAATGCTAGAGCATAAAGCCAGTCCACATTTCCTAAAGTAATATGTGTAATCGAGCTCAGCAAGGATGTTGGTAAAATCATAAACATCGACGTGGCCGTTGCCACATGTGGTGGAAAGAAAAACACCAAAATCATGGTCGGAACCATTAAGGACCCGCCGCCCACACCAAAGACTCCCGATAAAAAGCCAACTACAAAAGCAATCAGGACTCCTATCATTGGGTTATATCCATATTCAAAGGTTTTACTTGCATTATCTGTAAAAGTGCGGATAATTCCCCGATCTTTCCGATAAGGAATGGGCTTTAATTTGTCCTTCAGTAATAAAATAATCGAAATAAAAATAATAAATAGTCCGAAAAAGATATTGAACGTCTTCATATGTAAGCCTTCAGTTACCCATGCGCCCAGAATACTCCCTGGACCACTTCCGATTAGAAAAATCAGGCCGCTTTTATAATCAACTGTTTTGTGTTTCATATAAGCTAATGTAGATGATAGACCTGTAAAAATCATCGTAAACAGTGATGTTCCTACCGCAACCTGAGGTGTTATATGTCCAAAGGCTGATAGGGTTGATAAATAAAGCAACGAGGGAACAATAATAATTCCGCCGCCTAATCCTATTAGCGAGCCTAACGAACTCGCAATAAGTCCAATCACTACTAGAATAATCCATTCCATGTTTTCTTTCTCCTAACATCTCTCTGTTTTGTATCCCTTTTATAATAAATCTAGCTGGCGTGGAGCAAGCCCCTGATATTCAATTTGTAAAAGGTTGACCATTTCCTTGGCATTGTCTGCCGCATCTCCGCCAGAGTTGTTGTTAAAAAGGAGATAAACATCTCTTGATTCCTGGACTAACTTTTGAATGGAATCTGCCCATTCTTCTAGCTCATTTTGGTTATAGCGGTAAAGATAACGGACCTCACGCCAATCCTCTCCGATTCGTTTTTGCCAGCCATGGAAATTGCGGCCATGAAAACGGACAAGGACCTTCTCTGGAGTGGTCGCCTGTACTACCGTTGGGATAGAACCTTCTCCGGATTGTGGTTCATCGCAAATACTATGGATCCATTTTTCTTTTGTCATAAAATCAAGTGTTTTTTGACGATACTGGGGAGTGAACCATGACTGATGTCTAAATTCTAACGCGCAAGGGAGGTCACCCATCTCATGCTTGCACCATCTTAAGTATTCGACATTTTCGCGAGTACATGTAAACCATGGTGGAAATTGAAAGAGGGTCATCGCTAGTTTATTTGTTTCTAAGTATGGTTCGAGCGACTCTTTGAAGGCTGTGAACATCGCCTGTTTATTTTCAAACGGAATTTCCCCTCGCATATGTCCGGTCATTCCTTGGTAGGCTTTGACAATAAACTGGAAGCTGGCAGGTGTTTCATTGACCCACTTCTCAGCATTCCTTTTAGGCTGAATCGCATAAAAGGCTGAATCTACTTCTACAATTGGAAAGTGGCCTGCATATGCCTTTAGCTTGTCCCTTGACGAAATTTGGCCTGGATATAAGCTATCATGGTCGCCCCAGCCGGTTACACCGATGTAGATCAAAAAACTCACCTCCAACTATTAATAATAGCATAACCATTTTTCGATTTGAGAAAAAGGGTGGAAGATATTTAGGGTGCAAACAACAATTTCATGGCAAATGGGGGCAGTCTCCAGTAAAGTGGGGCTATCCGCCAGTTGACACACCTATCTGCAAGTTGGCGCACTTATCCGCAAGTTGGACACACCTATCCGCAAGTTGGCGCACTTATCCGCAAGTTGGCGCACTTATCCGCAAGTTGGCGCACCTTATCCGCAAGTTGGCGCACCTTATCCGCAAGTTGGACGCACTTATCCGCAAGTTGGCGCATCTTATCCGCAAGTTGGGCGCACTTATCCGCAAGTTAATGGCGACTTAAGCAAATCCATACGCAAAAACCCGCCTGCCATTGCGGCAAAGCGGGTAAATTTTATAAAAAATATTAACCGATGGAACCTTCCATCTCAAATTTAATGAGACGGTTCATTTCAACGGCGTATTCCATTGGTAATTCTTTCGTAAATGGCTCGATAAAGCCCATTACGATCATTTCTGTTGCTTCCTGCTGAGAAATACCACGGCTCATCAAGTAGAAAAGCTGCTCTTCAGAAACTTTAGAAACCTTTGCTTCATGCTCGAGCGAGATGTTATCGTTTAAGATTTCATTGTATGGGATTGTATCTGATGTAGACTTGTTATCCATAATTAATGTATCACACTCGATATTAGAACGTGCCCCATCTGCTTTACGACCGAAGTGAACTTGGCCGCGGTAGGTTACTTTACCGCCATGCTTAGAAATTGATTTAGAAACGATGGTTGACGATGTATTTGGAGCTAAATGAATCATTTTCGCCCCAGCATCCTGGTGCTGACCTTTACCGGCAATTGCAATCGATAATGTCATTCCACGAGCGCCTTCGCCTTTTAAAATAACGGCAGGATACTTCATCGTTAATTTTGAACCGATGTTACCATCAATCCATTCCATTGTTGCATTGGCATCACAAACCGCACGCTTTGTTACAAGGTTAAAGACGTTATTAGCCCAGTTTTGGATCGTTGTATAACGGCAGTAAGCATCTTTTTTAATAACAATCTCAACAACGGCACTGTGCAGGGAGTTTGTTGTATAGACTGGCGCTGTACAACCCTCAACATAATGCACGTGTGCGCCTTCATCAACAACAATTAATGTCCGTTCAAATTGACCCATGTTTTCAGAGTTAATTCGGAAGTAAGCCTGTAATGGCGTATCTACTTTCACACCTGGTGGCACATAAATAAACGAGCCGCCTGACCATACTGCTGAGTTAAGTGCAGAAAACTTGTTGTCAGTTGGTGGAATTGTTTTTCCAAAGTGTTCGCGGAAAATATCTTCATTTTCCCTTAAAGCAGAATCCGTATCTTTAAAGACGATCCCTAAATCCTCAAGTTCTACCTTCATGTTGTGGTAAACGACCTCAGATTCATACTGAGCGGATACCCCGGCAAGGTACTTTTGCTCAGCTTCTGGAATCCCTAATTTATCAAAAGTAGCTTTGATTTCTTCAGGTACTTCATCCCATGACTTCTCAGATTTCTCAGATGGTTTTACATAATAAGTAATTTCATCAAAGTTTAGTGAAGCCATATCGCCGCCCCATTGTGGCATTGGCATATTGTAAAAATGCTCAAGCGACTTCAAACGGAAATCTAACATCCATTGGGGTTCATTCTTCAATTTAGAAATTTCTTTGACTATATCAGATGTTAAACCACGTTTTGATCGGAATATGGAAACGTCTTTATCGGCAAAACCATATTTATAATCACCGATTTCCGGCATTTTTTTCGCCATCGTCGTGTTCCTCCATTCTTAGAAAAGCGGAAACGCCTTAGTTAGGCGCTGGAGCTGGACATTGCCCTCTCCCACCGCGTTTTCTTAATTTTATGCTTGTTCCTCTTCTTTCAAACCTTTTTCCATGGCCTTCCACGCTAATGTGGCACATTTGATGCGGGCTGGAAACTTACAAACGCCCTGAAGTGCTTCAATATCACCTAAATCAAGATCGTCATCGTCGTATTCGATTCCTTGCATCATATCGGAAAAGATCTTTGCTAACTTTAAAGCTTCTTCGATTTTTTTCCCCTTTATTGCTTGCGTCATCATCGAAGCAGATGACATTGAAATCGAACAGCCTTCCCCTTCTTGCTTTGCGTCGACCACAATTCCATTCTCCACTTTTAGTGTTAATTGAATACGGTCACCACAGGTAGGGTTATTCATATTAATAGTATGGCTGCCATCCTCTAAAACACCGCGATTACGGGGATTTTTATAATGATCCATAATCACCTGACGGTAAAGTGTATCTAAATTATTAGAAGACATCGCTGAAATACTCCTTTGTTTTAACAAGTCCTTCAACAAGTTTATCTATATCATCTTCCGTATTATACAAGTAGAAACTTGCACGTGCAGTCGCGGAGGCTTTAAGCCATCTCATTAGCGGCTGAGCGCAATGATGTCCGGCACGAACAGCAATACCTTCTGCATCAAGTACCGTTGCTACATCATGAGGATGAACATCACTTAAATTAAAAGTGATTAGCCCTGCCCGCTTCGCTGCATCAAGTGGACCGTAAATAGTCATTCCTTCTACAGCAGACATTTTTTCCAAAGCATATGCTGCAAGTTTATGTTCATGTTCGGCAATTTGGTCTAAGCCGACTTCATTTAAAAAGTCGATAGCAGCCCCAAGACCAATGGCGCCTGCAATGATTGGAGTACCGCCTTCAAACTTCCAAGGCAGCTCTTTCCAAGTTGATTCGTACAATTGCACGAAATCAATCATTTCGCCGCCGAATTCGATTGGCTCCATGTTTTCGAGTAGATGTTTTTTTCCATAAAGAACACCAATACCGGTCGGACCGCACATTTTATGTCCTGAAAAAGCTAGAAAATCACAATCTAAATCTTGAACATCAATTTTCATATGCGGAGCACTTTGCGCTCCGTCTACAACCATGATGGCCCCATTCTCGTGTGCAATTTGAGCAATTTCTTTGACCGGATTGATGACGCCAAGTACGTTTGATACTTGCATGACAGATACAACCTTGGTGTTTGCTGTGATCGTCGCACGTGCATCATCGAGTAAAATCGTTCCATCTTCTTGAAGTGGAATGTATTTCAACTGTGCTCCAGTCCGTCTGGCCACTTGCTGCCACGGAATGATATTACTATGGTGCTCCATATAGGTTATAACGATTTCATCGCCTGCTTTTAAATTCGCTGCCGCATAGCTTGCAGCCACCGTATTCAAAGACGTTGTCGTTCCACGGGTAAAAATTACTTCTTGAATGGACTTGGCATTGATGAACTTACGAACCTTTTCCCTTGAACCTTCGTAAGCATCTGTTGCTCTTGTTCCTAGTGTATGCACGCCACGATGGACATTGGAATTGATTTCACGATAATATTTTTCAATTGCCTCGATTACTTGGAGCGGCTTTTGAGATGTTGCAGAACTATCCAAGTATACCAATGGCTTCCCATTGACCTCTTGATCTAAGATTGGAAATTGTGCACGAATATCCTGGATATTCATTAGCGTACTTTCCTTTCAATTACCTCAGTTAACTGTTTCTTTACACCTTCAATTGGAAGTTGATTGACAACCGGTGCAAGGAAACCATGAATAACTAAGCGTTCTGCTTCTTCTTTACGAATTCCGCGGCTCATCAAGTAGTAAAGCTGAACAGGATCAACACGTCCGACAGAAGCAGCGTGGCCTGCCGTTACATCATCTTCATCAATCAGAAGAATTGGGTTAGCATCACCGCGTGCTTTTTCACTTAGCATAAGTACGCGTGATTCTTGTTCCGCATTTGATTTAGAAGCACCATGTTCTATTTTTCCGATACCGTTAAAAATGGAGGTAGCACTGTCCTTCATGACACCATGCTTTAAAATATAACCTTCACTATTTCTTCCAAAGTGTACAACCTTTGTGGTAAAGTTTTGCGTTTGCTCGCCACGCCCAACAACGACCGTTTTGGTATCACCGAAGGAGCCATCACCGATCAAATTAGTTGTGTTATCTGAAATCGTATTTCCTTCATTCATTAAACCTAATGCCCATTCAATTCGCGCATCTCTTCCAACAACACCACGACGATTTACATAGGTTGTGATTCCTTTTGCAAGCGTATCAACTGCGCCAAATTGAACTTTCGCGTTTGTATTTACAATGACTTCCGTCAAGATATTTGCAACAGTAGTTGATACTTCCATCGTCGAAATGTAGTTTTCAACGTAGGTTACTTTGCTATTGTCCTCAGCGACGACAATGACATGATTAAACAAGTTCGCCTGATCATTATCATGCACATAAATGGCATGGATTGGTTCAGAGACTTCTACATTTTTTGGAATATATAAGAATACTCCGCCATTAACTAGTGCAGCATTTAGAGCGGTTAAGCGATGTTCATCGGCATTGATGGCTTGTGTCATATAATACTTTTTCAATAAGTCACCATGTTCTTTAGCAGCTGTAAAAATATCTGTAAAAATAACACCTTGACTCTTTAGCTCTTCCGATAAAGATAAAAAGGCTGGAGTTTGATTTCGTTGAATATATAAATTATTATTTTCTGCATCCACATCAATCAGTGCTTTTACTTCTTCTGGCAATTCAGCAAGTGAAGTATAGGGAGCACTTTTTACAGTATGTTGTGAGAATTGGGTGAAGTTCCACTTATCAATCTTTGTTTTGTCTGGTCTTGGCATTGGCAGTTGATCGAACTCAGCTAATGCTTTTAGACGTAGTTCTTCAAACCAAGCAGGCTCGCTCGTTTCTTTTGAAAAGGAGCGAACATTGTCCTTGTCAAATGGTAATTTGGTTTCAGTTGTCATTGTAATCCTCCTAACCCTCTCTTACGCTTCTTGCCCAACTGTTTCATCTTCAATTCCTAGCTCTTGTTTGATCCAGTCATATCCTTCAGCTTCTAAGCGTTGTGCCAATTCTGCTCCACCGGATTTTACAACACGGCCTTGCATCATCACATGCACATGGTCTGGAGTGATATAGTTTAAAAGTCGTTGATAATGTGTAATAACTAAGCAGCCAAAATCTTCGCCGCGCATTTGATTGATTCCCTTTGATACTACCTTCAAGGCATCGATATCTAGTCCGGAGTCAATTTCATCTAAGATTGCAATTTTCGGTTCTAACATCATTAATTGCAGGATTTCGTTACGTTTTTTCTCACCGCCGGAGAAGCCTTCGTTTAAATAGCGTTGTGCCATATCAAGGTCCATTTCAAGGTATTCCATTTGCTTATCCATTTTGCGGATGAATTTCATTAATGAAATTTCATTTCCTTCACCAAGACGGCTATTAAGAGCTGAACGTAAAAAATCGGCATTGGTAACGCCGTTAATTTCACTAGGGTATTGCATTGCAAGGAATAGCCCAGCTCGTGCACGCTCATCTACTTCCATATCCAGGACATTTTGTCCATCTAAAGTGATTGTTCCGCTTGTCACTTCATATTTTGGATGACCCATAATTGCAGAAGATAAAGTGGATTTACCTGTACCGTTTGGACCCATGATTGCGTGGATTTCTCCACCCTTTATTTCAAGGTTCACACCTTTTAAAATTTCTTTCCCATCAATTGCTACATGTAAATCTTTGATCGTTAAAGTTGATCCAGCCATATCTATACCTCCGAAAAGAAAGTGTTGTTTCTTGTAGATTGAGTTATTCTATAACTCTATTCTCATTTTATTCTCATTCCAATCTTATAACAAATGAAATGTATTAGCAACTCTTAAACAGTAAAAACAGTCCATCTATTTTCATTAAGCTTGTACCAAATGAGAATGAAAAAGGGATTTGGAGTGGTTTTGAATGATAATTCAGTATATTATTATTAATCGAAATGACACTCGATTAAAATCATACCTCATTTTTTTAGCATTTCCAAGTGAATTCAGGTCTAATGTTCATTCTATTTTTACCCATCGTCATTGTTTAAATGTATGCCATCTTTAGACACAACTACAGAAAAAAAGCCAGTGAACCCGCCACTGACTTTCTTCCTTTCTTCCTATTAAAATGCTTTTATTTAGTGCCCGAGACAACCGCACCTTTGTATTTTTCAAGAATGAAGTCTTGAATTTCTTTAGAGTGAAGTACTTCCACAAGTGTTTTGATTTCTTTGCGGTTTTTGTCCTCAGAACGAACGACAACAAGGTTTGCTGGAACAACGTCACTGCTTTCAAATGCGATTCCGTACTTTTTGATGTCAATACCGCCTTCTAATGCGTAGTTCGTATTAATGACAACCGCATCACCTTCACCGCTTTCGAAAGAAGAAGCTAATAATTTCGCCTCAATTAAAGTAGAGAAATCAAGGTTCTTTGGATTTTCGACAATATCCTCTACTCTTGCATTCGCGCCAACGCCTTCTTTAAGCTTAATTAAACCTTCTTTTTCAAAAATAGGTAAGATACGTCCATGGTCACTTAGTGAATCACTCATAATAATTTTTGCACCTTTTGGAAGGTCTTTTAAACTTTTATATTTTTTAGAATAAATTCCGATTGGTTCCTTATGAATTTCCCCAACACTCACAAAATCAAAATCCTTATTTTCTTTCATTTGCAGGTCTAAATACCCTGGTGTTTGAAAATAATTAGCGTCGAGTTCTTTATCCCTTAACGCTACGTTTGGTAGGATATAATCTTGAAAAACTTTTACTTCTAGATCAATGCCTTTTTTCTTTAATAAAGGTTTTGCGGCTTCTAGCACTTCTGCATGCGGTACAGCAGATGCACCAACGACTAATTTCTTGTTACCATCATTTCCTTCTTTTTCTCCTGTATCGTTTTTAGCACCAGCGCACGCTGTTAGGGCAAATGCTAATAGCGAAATTACAATCAAACTAAATACCTTTTTCATTAATTAACCCTCCTGTTATCGTTTATCTGTTTTCTTTGTAAAATAATCTCCAATAAATTGGATAATAAAAACTAAAATTAATATCGCAATCGTTGCAACTAAGGTGACAATCGGTCGATTACGCTGAAAACCTTCAAGGTAAGCAAAATGTCCAAGTCCGCCAGCCCCAATGACTCCGGCCATTGCTGTAAAGCTGACTAGAGAAATGGCTGTGACTGTAATCCCTGAAATTAATGCCGGCAAAGATTCCGGTATTAATACTTTAAAAATGATATGAACATGTGTTGCTCCCATCGATTGCGATGCCTCAATAACACCTTTATCGATTTCCCTAAGGGCTATTTCTACCATTCGTGCATAAAAAGGAGCTGCTCCAATAATTAGAGCTGGTAGTGCCGCATTCGCACCGAGCATAGTCCCAAGCAATAATTTTGTAAAAGGAATTAATAAAACAATTAAGATAATAAAGGGGATTGATCTGAAAATATTAACAAAGCCAGCAATAATAACATTAACAGCTCGATTAGTCCAGATATTACCTTTATCTGTTAAAAACAACAACAGACCAAGGAATAATCCTAAAATAAAGGTTGCAAACACTGAAATGGAAGTCATATAAATCGTTTCACGTGTTGCTTCTAATAATTGTTCCCAATTTACTATTTCCATAAGGTTAGCCATTACTGATCACCTCCACGCCTACTTGCTGTGAGTGAATATAATCGATGGCTTTCTGTATTTCGCTAGATTGCCCATCCAAGTGGATAAATAATGTTCCGTATGATCCAGTTTGCGTGTGGGAAATTTTCCCCTGAAGAATATTTACGATAACATCAAAGTCTCGGATGATGTTTGTGATTAATGGTTGTTCTGTTGTTTCCCCTACAAATGAAAGTTGAACCACTTTTCCATGCGGATAGCGTTCAAGTAAATGTTCAATCGTTTCCTTCGTTTCTTCCGGTTCCGTCACCTGCTGCACAAAGCGCTTTGTAATTGGCTGTTCTGGATTTTTAAATACATCTAAAACCGGCCCAATCTCTACAACCCTACCGTTTTCCATGACCGCAACTCGGTGACAAATCTTCCGGATGACATGCATTTCATGGGTGATTAAAACAATGGTCAGACCCAGTCTTTTATTAATATCGACTAACAATTCCAAGATAGAATCGGTTGTTTGCGGGTCTAATGCTGAAGTCGCTTCATCACATAGGAGCACCTTTGGATTGTTAGCGAGTGCCCTAGCAATTCCCACACGCTGCTTTTGTCCGCCGCTCAACTGGGACGGATAGGCATTCTCTCTACCTTCGAGGCCAACCAATTTAATTAGTTCACTAACTCTTTGTTGTCGCTGTGGACCTTTGATCCCTGCAATTTCTAAAGGAAAAGCGATATTTTCACTAACCGTCCTCGACCACAGTAAGTTAAAATGCTGAAAAATCATGCTGATTTCCTGGCGTGCTTTTCGAAGCTCACTGCCTTTGATCTTCGAAATAACGCGGCCAGCTACCGTTACAGTTCCGTCTGATGGCAGCTCTAATCCATTTAACATTCGGATTAAGGTACTTTTACCAGCCCCACTGTATCCAATCACTCCGAATATTTCTCCCTCTTGTATTTCCAGGTTGACATCATCGACGGCTCTTAGCTGACCTTGTTTAGAAGGGAATATCTTCTGGACATTTTTTATTGATATCATTGAATCACCTGCTTCTTATCCAATTTACCTAACATTCTGAAAGATTTGTATTGTAATATACCGCTTATATAATATAGGGTTTGACTTTTTCAACAAAAAGATTCTGTTTTAACAAAATAAAAGCCTTTCTGCGCAGGCAGAAAGGCATCATTAAAAATAATCCTTTCTCCCATCTCCCAAAGCAATCGCTTTGTGTGAATTGGCACCATTTCAATAATAAATATTGACGGTTGCCGGGCTTCATCGGGCACATCCCTCCACCTCTCTTGATAAGAGCATCAAGTATCCTATATTAAATTAAAACGTTAATTTGTTTAAGTAATTATATTACGAAAGTTATCGTATCATGGATAAAAAGGGGTGTCAATGAAAATAACTTCATACTCGGAAAAATAAGTTTTGGTAACTTTTATGCATTTATCTTTAATGAGATTACACCAGTAGCAGCCAAAATAGCTGATTCGAGATCTTCGATTAAATCCTCAACATTCTCGATACCGATTGAAAGGCGAATCAAATCCTCTGTTACACCTGCAGCATTCAGGCCATCAGCATCTAATTGCTGATGGGTGGTGCTTGCTGGGTGAATAATTAAACTTTTTGCATCGCCAACGTTTGCAACATGCGCCCATAGAGTACTCGAATCGATTAATTTGGCTCCTGCTTCTTTACCGCCTTTAATCCCGAAAACAACCATGGAACCTGCACCTTTTGGCAAGTACTTTTTGGCTAATTCATAATCTGGGTGGGATGGGTGTCCTGGATAAGATACCCATTCCACAGCAGGGTGATTGGTTAGATATTCCACCACTTCTTTTGTATTAGCCACATGCTCCTTCATTCGAACATGCAGTGTTTCAAGACCAAGGATAAACTGGAAGGAATTTTGCGGACTTAACGCCGGTCCTAAGTCACGCAGCAATTGGACACGTGCTTTGATAATATAAGCGACAGCACCTAGGGCTTCGGCATAAACCAGGTCATGGTAGCTGGCATCTGGGGTTGTAAAACCAGGGAATCGCGGCGAATTCCAATCGAACTTCCCACCATCGACAATAACTCCACCTGTAGTTGTTCCATTTCCTAAGAGCCATTTGGTGGCTGAATGAATCACAATATCGGCACCATATTCAATTGGCCGGCACAGATATGGAGTGGCAAAGGTGTTATCAATAATTAATGGAACACCTGCTGCATGGGCAATATCGGCGACTTTTTCAATATCAAGTACACGAAGGCTTGGGTTACCAATCGTTTCAGCAAAAACAGCCTTTGTTTTGTCGGTAATAGCCGCACGGAAGTTTTCCGGATTTTCAGGGTCAACAAATTTCACTTTAATCCCGTATTTTGGAAGCGTCACTGCAAAAAGATTATATGTTCCGCCATAGAGATTTGATGCCGATACGATTTCATCGCCAGCTTCAGCAATATTTAAAATGGCGAGGGTAATCGCTGCCATACCGCTAGCAACTGCTAGGGCACCAACGCCGCCTTCCAATAATGCTAATCTTTCTTCAAAAACGGTAGTAGTAGGGTTGTGAATGCGTGTGTATATGTACCCAGGTTCCGCTAAGCTAAATAGGTTTGCCGCATGCTCTGTATTCTTAAATTGATAGGCGTTGTTTTGATAAATCGGAACGGCACGAGCCCCCGTTACCGGATCCGGAGACAATCCACCATGAACACTCAATGTTTCAAAACGATACTTTTTTTGATTTTCACCCATACTACTTCCTCCTTTTTTGCAATTCAACAAACAAAACCCCCGCTTCAAAGAAGAGGGGGTCTCTCTCCTCATCTCTCAGAGCATCGCTGCTCTGCTGGATTTAGCACCGTGTGATTGTGTTATAAACCGGTTGCTGGGCTTCAAAGGGCCAGTCCCTCCGCCACTCTCGATAAGAATGTTTATTGAATTGTCTTTATTATTTGATTATTTACCTAAAATTTTACAGTAAGTTTAATTCCGAGTCAATAGCTCTGATTAGAAATTTGTTATTTTTGGAAAATTTTCCTGTGCCTTTGTCAAATAGAAGACAGATTCTAGTAATAATGTGGTACGAATTGGAGCGGAAATACGTAATTGGCCGTTTCGTTCAAGGACTCTTAACCGTTCCTTTCCTTCTAGCAGCTCCTTTATTGCGTTCAGGTCACCACGGATTTCGGATATCGTTTGAGATTCTTCGCTATCATGAAGTATGAAAATTTCTCCATTCTTTATGATAATCTGAATGGTTTTTTGTTCACAAACCAAATTCACTCGTAAATCGATATGTTCTAGTAACGGCAGAACATGCCTTTGCTGTTTGATTGCTAATTGAAAGGTTTTCAGCATCTCTATCATAATCCACCACTCCGGTCTGCTCTCTTATATTAAATATACAGGAACGGGGCGTGAATTCCTCTTTAAAGTGGTCGACAATTATCAACCTTTTGGAGGGGATTTACGGAGATTTCCTGAGAAATATGTCGGATGGAGAGAATTTTTTGAAAAGTGTTGAAAATTATTCAAACATTACTGCTGATTAAAGGGCAGCATTTTGTAAAATGAAGTTAGATTCGAAATCGAAAGGATGTGGATTATGAGTTTTAAAGACCGTATTGAATCAGATGAAATTAAAATTTTAAGATTTCTAAACTCGCGAATGAAATTAGCTGAAAAGGATAAAATTCGCTTTCGTAACCTTGTGAAAGGATTTGAAGGTGAAGTTATGTTTGACTCATTGACAGAGAAGCTTCAGTGTCCAAGTTATATTCTAAACGACCTGTTACTGGAAACTAATAATGGTAAATTCCAACTTGATACAGTGATGATTATTCAAGACCCACTCTATCTTTTTGAAGTAAAAAATTATGAAGGTGATTTTTACTTTGAAGGTGACCGATTCTATGCTCTACCCAAAAAGGAATACAAAAATCCCCTGCACCAACTACAACGAAGTGAATCCCTACTCCGCCAGCTGTTAGAAAGCCTTGGGTATCGAATCCCTATTGAGGCTTATGTAGTTTTTATCAACCCCCATTTTACCTGTTATAAAGCCCCACTTAATGAACCCATTATCTATCCAAATCAGCTCCCTCGCTTTATGCACAATTTAAATAGGAGACCGTCAACATTAAATGGTATGCACAAAAGGCTAGCTGACCAACTGGTTTCGATGCATCAAATTGAATTACCTTATGATAGGTTACCTCCATATGACTACGGCAAATTAAAAAAAGGTAACATTTGTCGGGTCTGCCTCTCATTGAAGACTACTGTTGTAAATAATAAACTTGTGTGTGAGGATTGCGGTTGTCACGAAGTGATTGATCATGCCGTTTTACGTGTTGTGGAGGAAATTAAGCTGCTTTTTCCTGATATAAAAATTACAACAAATCTAGTTCATGAATGGTGTAGCGTGATTGACTGTAAAAAAAGAATAACAAGGATACTGAGGAGTAACCTTACTTCTGTAGGGGTTGGGCAATGGACTTATTATCAGTGATTTTGTAAGTATATAGAAATTTCCATGGTTTCTCGTCGGGTTTCCGGAAGAGAGACCCTATTGCGGGCACTTCCCTTGGCTTTTCCACAGGATTTTTCCGTAAGATACTCTATTGAGGACACTTCCCTTCGTTTCTCTATGCGTTTTGTCCGTAAGAG
>NZ_JAGGQY010000037.1:60675-202271 GCF_018613105.1 Bacillus sp. ISL-77 | reverse complement strand
TGCGTTTTGTCCGTAAGAGACCATGTTGCGGACTTTTCCCTTGGCTTCTCGGGTAGGATTTTACTTAAGAGGCTTGAGTACACCTAAAAAGCAGATGCAAGCGCGCATCTGCTTAGGATAAATGTTGTTTTATTTTTTCAAGCAAAAATGGAACTGATTGAAAAGCGTAGAGGGTTTCTTTTATCTTGCCGGCTTGAATAAATAATAGGCAAGGGACACTTTCAATTGCTAAATCCCTAGCAAGGTCTGGGTAGAAATTTAAATTCATTTTTCCCATATCTAACTCTACTAGTTGCTCAATTACCTGAAGCATTTTTGAAGCTACCTGACAGGTACCGCACATGGGTGTATAAAAATAGACTAACCCGGTCGCCTTTTTTTCAAGAAAGGCAGATAAATCTGTTCGATTCCATTCGTTCATATATCTTTTAACCCATTTCTAAAAATTCAGTATGAACATCGATATTCGCCCCTATTAGAACGGTTGCCAAATGGTGCACTGGCGCAGTTGCCACCTCACGATACATCCGGTCAATATACAAATGTTCCGCTTGTGGAAATTCTCGTTTTAACTGTTTGCGAAGCTTTTCACCTGAGGAGTCGGCATCCACAAGAATATAGACATCCTTATCCTCAAGAAATTCAATTAGTTCATCTAATTTTGTGATGCTGATCGTACCATTGGTACAAATAATTTCTACTGGTTCCTTAACAATTCTTTTGACCTTATTTTTATCTGATTTTCCTTCGACAATAAGAACTTTGTCAACATACGAATCATTCATCATCCATCACCTGTATTAGAAGTTGTTTATGTTAACATATTCTAAAATATTGATTACGTGTGTATTCTTCTGCCTATGTTAACTTTATCATTATTGTCATTTTAAAAATAGGGATTTACCTCAGAATTCACGTGAAATTTACCTAGTTAACACCATCCTCCATCATCACAATCTGTATATTTTGCATTAGGGTTTTCTGTTGTCGTGACATGTTGATAGATCTTTTGTTGATCCACTTCAAAATGATGCTCTAATTCTACTTGCATGTGATCTGAAAGCTTCATTTTTCCAATCGGTGTATTATCAAGAAACAGTTCCATTTCCCCATTTTTCATTTTGCCAATCACTCGATCAGTAACATCGACTCTTTGCTGCTTTAACGTCATACTCCCACCCTCTTCAATATATTTATTATAAGGTTCCCTAAAATAGTAGAAGAAAAAGTGGGAAATTAAGAGAAAAAGCACCTTGACAAGGCGCTTTTTCGGGATTAATTAGTCTTCTTTAATCATTTCTTCATATTGTTCAGCCGTCATGAGCTTGTCTAGTTCGCTGCTGTCTGATAATTCAATGACAATCATCCATGCTTTTTCATATGGAGATTCGTTAACAAACTCAGGGTTATCACTTAAATCTTCATTTACTTCAACGACTTTACCACTAACTGGAGCGTAAAGCTCAGAAACAGTTTTTACAGATTCAACACTTCCAAATGGTTCGTCAGCAGATAACTCATCGCCAACTTCTGGAAGTTCAACGAAAACGATATCTCCTAATTCATGTTGTGCAAAAGCAGTAATCCCCACACGCACTTTTTCCCCTTCAACCTTTACCCATTCATGTTCTTCTGAATACCGTAATTCTTTTGGTGTACTCATCTTAAAAAACCTCCATTGTTTTTTTTAAAATCTATCATCGAAATAAATCGATTCCCATTAGTAATGAAGGAAGAGCAGGCTTACTGCCACATTTTTTCATACTCTTCTTCTTTAAAGCCCACGGTGACACGTTCACCATCTGTTAAAATCGGCCGTTTGATTAACATGCCATCGGAACCCAGTAATTCTAGCAGTTCTTCATCTGTTGCAGACTTCATTTTATCCTTTATCCCTAATTCACGATATTTCATACCGCTTGTGTTAAAGAATTTCTTTAATTCCAGTCCGCTTTTTTGATAAAATCCCTGCAATTCCTCACGACTTGGAGGATGTTCAACAATATGTACTTCTTCATAGGAAAGCTGATGGGCATCCAGCCATTTCTTCGCGTTTCGACAAGTGCCGCATTTCGGATACCAGTAAAACGTCAGAGACATCAATTTCACCGCCTTTTCCTATAAAATATCAATGACTTATTAGAGTCAATTGAATATTATCATACCGTTTTTCAAAATCCTAATGCAAAAAATATGTTCCACTTAAAAAAATTCGACTAATTTTTCAAAATTCCTTCCTTTTCTAATATAAAAATTTAAGCCCCCTTCCTAATAGAAAGGGAGCCTGATTTAATTAAACAAGATAGCGTTCGGCTTTAATAATGACATCCGCAGCTTCACGTTTTTTCGCAATGACATTAATTGGAGTATGACGTGTAAATTTACGAAGCGAGGACAACATCATGCGCAGGGTATCGCCTTGTTCAACAGCCACTAATGTTTCTTTGGCAATCGCCTCAAGCTCATTGAAGGCTTCTTGGCAGTAAATTTGTGTATAAAGAAGTTTCTGCTTGTTCTTATCTAAACCAGTTTTTGCAATCGCTTTTTCAGTACGTAACACAACGGATTCCATTGCATACACGTTAGAAATAAGATCCGCAATATTTGCTAAAACTTCCTGCTCTTTTTCAAGTGCTTTGCCATATTTTTGCGTGGCTAAACCAGCTGCTAAAAGGGCAATCTTTTTTGCATTTCTTACAAGATATTTTTCCTGTGCAAGTGGCTCATCACCAGGTTCTTCTGGTGTTAACATCATTAATTCCTCTTGAAGTGCCACTGCCTTTTGGAATAATGGAAGCTCACCCTTGAACGCTTTTTTCAATAAGGTCCCTGGCACTAGCAGGCGGTTAATTTCATTTGTTCCTTCAAAAATACGCTGAATACGTGCATCACGATACGCTCTTTCAATTGGATACTCCTGCATAAATCCGTATCCACCATGAATTTGTACACCTTCATCCGTTACATAGGCTAATACTTCACTTGCAAAGAATTTATTCAATGAACACTCAATCGCATATTCGGCAATTGAATTTGCCACTAATTTAATATCCTTTTCTTCTTCAGTTGAAAGTTTGCCTTGGTTTTCTTCGTACAGACCAATGGTACGATAGACAGAGCTTTCTGCCGCGTAAATCTTAGAGGCAAGGGTTCCGAATTTTTCTTTGGTTAAATTGAATTGTGAAATTGGTGTTTTAAATTGTTGACGCCCATTTGCATATTTAACAGTCAATTCAAAGGCCTTCTTGGAACCACCCACACTGCCAACTGCAAGCTTATAACGCCCGATATTTAAGATGTTAAAGGCAATCACATGCCCTTTACCAATTTCACCCAATAAATTTTCAACAGGAACGGGAACATCTTCCAAAATGAGCGTCCGAGTGGAAGAACTCTTAATTCCCATTTTCTTCTCCTCTGCACCCGTTGAAACTCCAGCGAAATCCCGATCTACAATGAATGCGGTGAATTGCTCGCCATCAATTTTTGCATATACAACAAATACATCAGCAAAACCGGCATTGGTAATCCATTGCTTTTCCCCGTTTAGAATGTAATGAGTACCTGCAGCATTTAATTTAGCCGTTGTTCTGGCACCAAGGGCATCAGATCCAGAACCAGGTTCAGTTAAGGCATAAGCAGCAAGTTTTTCACCTGATGCAAGGGCAGGTAAATATCTGCGTTTTTGGTCCTCATTCCCGAACAACACGATTGGCAGGGAACCAATTCCCACGTGAGCTCCGTGAGAAAGAGAGAAACCACCGCCTCCAGCCATTTTTTCGGTAAGTAGCGATGAGGTAATCTTATCTAGGGCTAAGCCTTCATATTCCTCCGGTACGTCAACTGCTAACAGACCAAGTTCACCGGCTTTTTTAAGAAGCTTCACCGTCCGGTCAAACTCATGGTTTTCTAAGTGTTCAAGCTGTGGAACTACTTCTTTTTCAACAAAATCTTCTGCTGTTTTCGCAATCATCAAATGCTCTTCGGTAAAATCCTCCGGTGTAAATAGTTGCTCATAAGAAATATCTTCAATTAAAAAGCTTCCGCCTTTAATGATTTTTTCTGTTTGGTTTGCCATTATTTATTCCTCCTAATCTTTAATTTGTGGGGGCAGATAGCCGCCCCCTTGTAAAAGGTATATGTTGCATTTTGCTTGGGACAGCCCAAAATGGATTAAAGTAATTCAAATACGCCCGCTGCACCCATTCCGCCGCCAATACACATGGTTACTACACCAAATTGTTCTTTCCTGCGTTTTAATTCGTGAATAAGTGAGAGCGTTAATTTTGCTCCTGTACATCCAAGCGGATGTCCTAGGGCAATGGCGCCTCCATTTACGTTAACAATTTCATCATTTAGACCTAATTCACGAATAACTTGGAGGGATTGGGAAGCAAAGGCTTCATTCAATTCAAATAAGTTAATATCCGATAATTCTAAACCCGCAAGTTTGACGGCTTTTGGAATCGCGACAACCGGTCCAACACCCATAATTTCAGGTGGGACACCGCCAACAGCAAATGATCTGAATTTTGCCAATGGCTTAAGACCAAGTGCCTCTGCCTTTTCACGGTCCATGACAAGCAAGACGGCAGCCCCGTCACTTGTCTGTGAGGCATTACCAGCCGTTACCGATCCTGTCACGGAGAAGGCCGGGCGGAGTTTACCTAAGGTTTGTAAGTTTGTATCAGGTCGAACGCCCTCATCCTGCGAAAATTGAATCGTCTTTTCAACAAGCTTATTGTCATTACCGACCGTCCGAATCGTCACATCAACTGGGACAATTTCATCGACGAATTTCCCTTCGGCAATCGCTTTTGCGGCACGCTGATGGCTTCTTACCGCGAAAGCATCTTGATCCTCACGGGAAATTCCATATTTAATGGCCACTTGCTCGGCAGTGTGACCCATTCCCATATAATATTGCGGAGCTGTTTCAGCTAGTTTAATATTGGGACGAACAACATGACCCATCATCGGGATCATACTCATGGATTCAGCACCGCCAGCGATAGCTGTATCGGTGTGGCCAAGCATGATTCCCTGTGCGGCATAAGCAATTGCCTGCAATCCTGAAGAACAGAAACGATTCACTGTGATGGCAGGTACAGTGTATGGAAGTCCTGCTAAAGCTCCAATATTACGAGCCATGTTGTTGCCTTGTTCCGCTTCAGGCATTGCACATCCAATGATTAAATCATCAATATTCCCTTCATAATTTCCAGCACGCCTTAATGTTTCCTTTACCACCAATGCTCCCAAATCATCAGGGCGAACATGGGCGAGCGTACCTTTCTTCGCTTTACCTACCGGGGTCCTTGCTCCGGCAACGATTACCGCTTCTCTCATGTAAGTTCCCTCACTTTCTGTTAAATTAGAAAAATGCGAATCTATATTTGGGTCTATCCCCTCGTTCTTAACGATCTAAGCGAAACCTTTTGTAAGAGGGGGCAGCCCCCTTTTTTTAAAATTAGTTTCTTAATGGTTTACCCTTCACAAGCATATGCTGCATGCGCTGCTGTGATTTTGGCTCCGAAATGAGGCTTAAGAAAGCTTCTCTTTCAAGATCCAATAAATATTGCTCATCTACTTCTGTCCCGAATGGTACTTTTCCGCCTGCAATCACATAGGCAATCTTCTTGGCAATTTTCAGATCATGCTCAGAAATATACCCAGATAAACGCATCGCTTCGGCACCAAGTAACAGGGTCGCATAGCCAGTTTCACCAACGACCGGCACCTTTCTGCGTACTTTCGGCTTATAGCCTTGTTCGTGTAAGGCTAACACTGCTTGCTTCGCATCATAAAGTAGGTGATCGTTATTAAAGCTGATTCCATCTGAAGAATCCAAGAAATTATTTTCACGTGCTTCTTCAGCGGATGTGGAAACTTTTGCGGTGGCAATCGTTTCAAACACTTTATTAGCGACATTTTGCAGGTCAAATGGTACACCGTTTGGAAGGTTTTCTAAGTGCTTCATATAAAGCTCTTTATTTCCGCCGCCGCCTGGAAGTAAGCCGACACCAACTTCAACAAGGCCCATATACGTTTCGGCTGAAGCTTGAATGTGCGCAGCCGGCAGGCACACCTCTGCACCGCCGCCAAGTGTCATTCCAAATGGGGCAGCGACGACTGGCTTAGGACTGTATTTCACTTTCAGCAAGGCACTATGAAGGTGACGGACAATCATATCCAACTCATAAATATTGTCATCCTGCACTTCCATGAGCATCATCGCTAGGTTCGCTCCGACACAGAAGTTCTTTCCTTGGTTTCCGATGACTAGCCCCTTATAGTTTTTCTCAACTTCTTCCAAGGCATAGTTAATCATTTGAACAATATCAAGACCAATGGCATTGTTAGGTGAATGGAACTCTAATAGGGCTACGCCATCACCGATATCAATCAGACTTGCCCCGCTATTTTTTTTAATGACACCTTTTTGTTTCTTAATCTTTTTCAGGTCGAGTGCCTTCGGATTAAATTCAACCAATCGATATTGGCCGTTATCATAGAAGAACAACTCGCCATTTTCTTCTAAATAGAAAGATGAATGTCCTTTTTCTAACATTTCCGTTACCCAGGCTGGAACTTCAAGACCGGCTTCCTTCATTTTTTGAACCGATTTTTCCACTCCAATCGCATCCCATGTTTCGAATGGGCCTGTTTCCCAACCAAATCCCCATTTCATTGCACGGTCGATGGAAACGATATCGTCAGCAATCTCGCCTAATAGCTGAGCGGAGTATACAAGCGACTGTGCCATTGTATTCCATAAGAATTGTCCGGCCCGATCATTGGCATATACAAGCGCTTTCAATTTATTCGCTGTACCTTTTTCCTGCTTGCTAAGTTCAACCGCAGGTGTCGAAAGCTTTTTACGTGGTCCATATTCTAACGTGTTTGGATCCAATTCAAGAATTTCTTTCCCTTTTTTCAAAAAGAAGCCTTGACCCGATTTGCTTCCAAGCCAGCCTTTTTCAACCATTGCTTTTAAAAAGGCTGGGATTTCGAAAACTTCCTTTTCTTTGCCTTCGACTTTTTCATAAACGTTATTTGCCACATGATAGAAGGTGTCCAATCCAACCACGTCTAGTGTTCGAAAGGTTGCACTCTTTGCCCGACCAATGAGTGGCCCGGTGATGGAGTCTACTTCGCCGATACTTAAGCCTGCCATCAACATTTCCTGAACAGTTACGAGCAGACCGTAAGTCCCGATCCGGTTAGCGATGAAGTTGGGTGTATCCTTGGCGACAACCACACCTTTTCCTAAGACATCCTCACCAAAAGTTTTCATGAATGAAAGTACTTCTGGATCCGTATATTGAGTAGGAATGACTTCAAGCAATTTCAGGTAACGCGGCGGGTTAAAGAAGTGCGTGCCAAGGAAATGCTTTTGGAAATCTTCGGAACGGCCTTCGACCATCGCTTCTACAGAAATTCCAGAGGTATTGGAACTGATAATGCTGCCAGGTTTGCGGTATTGTTCGACTTTTTCAAATACCTGTTTCTTTACGTTGAGGTTTTCAACAACCACCTCAATGACCCAGTCCACATCTTTCAGTTTGACTAAATCATCCTCAAGGTTACCTGCTTCAATCAGGGCCAAATTTTTTTTCACCGCGAGTGGGGCAGGTTTTTGCTTCAATAATTTTTGAATGGACGTGGCACTGATGCGGTTACGTACTTGTTTATCCGCTAATGTCAGTCCTTTTGCTTCTTCTTCTTTCGTTACTTCACGTGGCACAATATCCAATAATAGTGTAGGAATACCGATATTCGCTAGGTGGGCAGCAATTCCTGACCCCATGACTCCGGACCCTAGGACAGCTGCTTTTTTAATTAATTGGTTCAACATTGTCTCCCCCTTCAAACTTTGAATGAACACTCATTCATTTTTTTGTCAAAAAAAATTCACATATGAATGAGTCTTATTATTACTTACTATAGAATATTTTGAAAATTTGTGCAATCCATAAACGTGGAATTTTATAATTTTTTTTAAAAATAAATTTTTAAATATTTGGCTATAAAAGGGCACCCTAATATCCGAGGTGATAACGATGGCGAAAATGAAGAAGGATCCTTCCAAAGCAGGCGTTAGTGCTGCAAGTGTGAAGGGAAATGGCGGGCCAGGCGGCGAAGAGGCTCACGTTGACAAAAAAAACAGCCAAAACAATCAATTTAAACGAGGATGAAGAAAACAGGCTGAGCACTTCAGCCTGTTTCTCTTTTTGCATAAAAATTCCTGTTTGAGAGACCATATAGTCGTAAAGATTACACGAATTAGGAGGGTTAATATGCAGCAACAAAATATGAATATGCCAAACATGAACATGCAAAATCAACAAACGAGGATGCCAGAACCTCCCGGAGTTGTATCAACAAAAGATGCCCTTTATTTAACAGATATGATGTCTTGGAACTTGCTGTCTGCTAAAAAAGCACACTTTTTTGCCGGGCAGTGTCAGGACCCTGAATTAAAAGCGGAAGCAGAAAAAGTGGGACAAATGCACCAGCGCCACTACCAACAACTGCTAGGTCACCTAGGCCAGCACGCCAACCAACAGCAGCCACTTAATAATATGCAATAAAGAATAGACGCAAAAAGGAGGAAAGTTGAAATGAATCAATATCAAAACCAACAACAAAAGATTAAAAACCCTGAGACTCAGGTACCAAAAACGCCGCAAATGAACGAACGCGATTTCATCAATGATTTACTAACAACGGAAAAGTATATGACAAGTGCTTACAGTATGGCCCTGCATGAAGCAAGCCACGAAGGATTGTATCAGGACATTATGCAGGTTTTTACAGAAACTCAACAATGCCAGCGCAACCTTTATGACCTCATGTTTAAAAAGGGCTGGTATTCAGTTGAAGCTGCTGATCAGCAAAAGCTGCAGCAGTCCTACCAACAATTTCAAGGATATACGAACCAATTACCAAGTGGCGGGACTATTCAATAATTGTAAAAACCGGAGGCATCGCTGCCCCCGGTTTTTGTATGAATTTTATTTTTGAGAAGATGAGCGATGTTGTTCATTCATGACTTTTATTTCTTTAATAATCTGCAACATTTCTTCCTTCGCATCCGGGTAGAGCCCATTCCAGTGCTTAGCCAGAGCAGGCATCGACTTGGCGATATGCGAATACAACGCCCAAACCTTCACCTTTTCCCTCGTTTCATCTGTGGCTTCGCCCACCAATAGTTCACTATATTTTTCAAGCAAAGCTTCGAACTGCTTCACAAATGCTTTCTCCATCATGACACCTTCTGTCCTTTGTAATTTGGGTACATGGGCAAGTTTTGCAGCGCTTGCCTGCCGGCAGTTGGTATGTAAAACAACAGGTCTCTCTTACTCTTACCTCTGCATCCCATTCTTCCAAATAGGTCTTTTCAGCAAGGTATTTTTGCAGTGGATTTAAGTTGTAGCGGCCAAATAACGGCCCTTCGGCTTCTAATATTAAGTAGCGAAAATCCTCTGCAACTTGCTCATAATCTTTTAGTTCGGTTTCATAGAGCCAAAATAAGTAGACAGCGATATTTTCCCACAGGATTAACTTCGAAATACCGATTGTTTTTTCCAGTTGTGAGATCAGTGGAAAAATGTTCATTGCAAACAGATCTTTCAAAACGCTGGCTCGCCATTCAGAACGGTCGTTGCCATCCCAGTCCTGAACTGTAACATCGTTAAATGAAATCGCCGGAAGCCAATCTCTCCCTCGAACAGCCGACTCCATTTTTATATTATCCAACGATACATTTAGCTTTTTATTCAAAGCAGTCATCGCATAAAGAGACATCACGGCTAAAAAAGCATAGCGTTTGATGAAAATGGAAGCAGCTACTTTTTCAGACGGCGCCTCAAGGGCATCGGTTAAATTTTTCAAAAAGGCCTTAAGGTTCGATTCATCTAAGAGATCAGCAACATTGAATGAATGCTCTAAGTTGGCCTTGAATCTGTATTTTTCCAATTGATTTTCCACGAATAATTTAACCATTCATCGCTACCGCCTTTTCGAGGATACATCTTCCCCTTCCATAAGGAATGCAGAGCGGTGTCCCAAATAGTGGGTCTATTGTTACCTCACAGTCCATGCCAAAAACATTTTTGACGAGGCTGCAATTAATCACATGTTCCGGTTTTCCTTGGTCATATACCTTCTGGTCCTTGATGGCAACAACATTATGGGCATAACGGCAGGCTAGATTAAGATCGTGAAGCACCATGACAACGGTCCGCTTTTTCTTTTCATTTAGTTCAAACAACAAATCGAGGATTTCGATTTGGTGGGTCATATCCAGGTAGGTAGTCGGTTCATCTAGGAGGATGATATCCGTATCCTGAGCCAGTGTCATCGCGATCCAGGCTCGCTGTCTCTGACCACCAGAGAGTGAATCAACGGTTCTTTCTTTAAGTTCCTCTAATCGCGTCGCTTTAAGGGCGTCATTGACCTTTTTCTCATCATCCTCCGACCATTGTTTTAACCACGTTTGGTGTGGATAGCGGCCTTGTTTAACGAGCTGCAGGACGGTTAATCCTTCAGGTGCAGCAGGCGATTGTGGTAAAATTGCCATCTTTTTCGCAATCTCCTTCGTGGATTGCTTGGCAATGGCCTTCCCTTCAAGCAAAACAGCACCGGACTTTGGCTTTAAGAGACGAGCGATTGAACGAAGCAGAGTTGATTTTCCGCAGCCATTCCCGCCAATAAACACGGTAATTTCACCCTTTGGAATCTTCAAGTCTAATTCATCAATAATGAGAGTCTCCCCATAGGATAGTGATAAATTCTTCGTTTCAATCGCATTCATAATCTGACAGCCCCTTTTATGAATTTCTTGTCTTAAAAAGTAAGTAAATAAAATATGGTGCCCCGATTCCAGCGGTAAACACTCCGGCTGGGACTTCTAACGGTGAAAACATCGTTCTGCCAATTAAGTCAGCTATCATGACAAGGATTCCACCAATCAACGCGCTCGCCGGAAGCAGTGCTCCAAACGATGAGCCCACTAACCTTCTCGCCATATGCGGTGCCATTAAGCCGACAAAGCCGATCCCCCCGGCAAAAGCAACCGAACCTCCAATCAAAGCGGTACTAATCATTAATAATAGAAACCGTTGTTTTTGCACCTTGCCGCCTAATCCAGTTGCAACCTCATCACCGAGCTCTTGGATATTAATCGTCCGTGCCACTGCCAAAGCAATAATCACGAAAACAACCGTCCACGGGACAAGAATGGCAACATTACTCCAATTGGAACCGTACACGGTTCCGGTAATCCATATATTAGCTTGGCTCGCCTGATAAATCGGGCCCATGACCATGGTTAAAGTGGTGATTGCTTGCATTAGCGTTGAGATCCCAATTCCAATCAACACAAGCCTGATCGGTGAAACACCATTTTTCCAAGCAAGGAAATACACTAAAAATCCTATCACTGTTGCACCTATAAAAGCAGCTAATGGCAGCCAAGCGATACTTACCGTTAATGAATGATTTTTATCACTAAAAATCGCTAAAAAACTAACAACAGCAGCAGCTGCTCCACCTGTAATCCCTAAAACATCTGGGGAAGCTAGCGGATTTCGGATCATTCCTTGTAAAATACCGCCTGCAATCGCTAGTGAAATACCAACCATTAAGGCGACAATAATTCTTGGGAGGCGAAATGATGTAATAATAAGCTTTTCCATCTCAGGTCCGCCGCCGAATAACACTTTTATCACGGTAAGAGAGTTAATCTTCATTTCACCGCTTCCCGTGCTAACCACAAAAACAAAGCAGGCAACGACGAGAAGGATGGTAAAAGTTAATGATGCTTTTCGATCAACTAAAAAGGACAATTTGCCATTAAAAAGGCGGAAATTTTTATATTTACTCATCGTCCATTGAACCCCCTTCTTGCGATGTAAATGAAGAATGGAGTTCCAATGATGGCTGTCATGACACCAACAGGCACCTCAGACGGCATGAAAATGTATCTTGCAGCAATATCTGCAGCAATTAATAGGATCGCCCCTAAAACACCTGAAAATGGGATGACCCAACGATGATCAATCCCCACAATTGATCTAGTAATGTGGGGTACCACAATTCCCACAAAACCAATCGGACCTGCGACAGCTACAGAACCGCCCGCTAGTAAAATAACAATTATGCCTATGGCAATTTTGATAAGTCCTGTGTTTAAACCAAGCCCCTTGGCAACATCTTCCCCCATGGACAGGATATTCATTTTACCAGCAATTAACACGGCACCAATCCAGCCGATCCCAATATAAGGTAAAACTGAGACAAGCGTCTCTAATTTTCGACCCTGGACAGAGCCTGCCAGCCAAAACAAAACCTGATCAAGCATGACTTCATCCAACACTAGCAATCCTTGGGTAAAGGAGGAAAACATCGCTGACATCGCTGCCCCTGCTAATGTTAGTTTCATTGGCGTTAAACCCTCACGGCCAAATGAACCAATCGAGTAAACACTTATCGCTGCAACGGCAGCTCCTAGAAAAGCAAGAACGCTAAACGCTTGTAAACTATTTACAGAAAACACAGTCATAGCTACGACAACTGCAAACCCTCCACCGGCATTGATCCCAAATATACCTGGGGATGCGAGTGGATTCTTCGTTAATGTTTGCATGAGAACACCGGCAATGGCCAGGCTAGCTCCGACGGCTGAAGCGATTAACGCTCGTGGAAGCCTGACGGTTTGAATAATGATATGTTCATTGGATCCGTTATTATTTGTAAATGCATCAACTGCTGTATGCCAGCTGGTATCTGTATAACCATAAATGACACTGGCACACATGAATAACACCATCACCAGGATGGCAATTAGTAAACCAATCCATTTTAATGGGGTACTTTTTAAGAGCATATCATGGTAACCTTTCTAACTTCTTAATAGTTTAATTAATTTAAGTCTAGCTCCAATTGATAATTGTTGTCAATGACTTTGAAAATCATTTTCAATTAGTGTTCTTAAAAATATTATTATTTTGATAATCATTTTCAATTAAAGCGTTGACATATCGGTACTACTCATTTTATGATTAAGTTGTCATTGAAAATGATTATCATTAACAATTAGCTAAGGAGGCTACATAAACCATGAAGTCAATCAAGACCATACTTACTCTTTTTTCAGTTATGGCCATTTTCTTATTAGCTGCTTGCGGCGGCGGTAATGAAGCAAAAACTGGTGAAAAGAACAATGAAGCAAAAACTACTACAGAAAAATCTTATACGGTTGAGCATGCGATGGGATCTACCACCATTAAAGGTACCCCTAAAAAAGTTGTTATTCTTACAAACGAAGGAACAGAAACACTGCTTGCATTAGGTGTAAAACCAGTCGGTGCTGTTCAATCATGGCTTGGAGATCCATGGTATGAACATATTAAAAAGGATATGGACGGCGTTGAGGTTGTTGGGGTTGAAAGTGAAGTCAATGTGGAGAAAATCGCCTCGTTGAAGCCTGATTTAATTATCGGTAACAAGCTGCGTCAAGAAAAGGTTTACGACCAGCTTAGTGCAATTGCCCCGACTGTTTTTTCAGAGACACTTAGAGGTGATTGGAAAGATAACTTCAAATTGTATGCCAAAGCATTAAATCTTGAGGAAAAAGGAAACGAAGTGTTAAACGCATACGATACACATGTGGAAGATCTAAAAGCCAAGCTCGGCGATAAAGTGAATCAAGAGGTTTCTGTTGTGCGCTTCATGGCAGGAAAATCTCGTATTTATTACACGGATTCTTTCTCTGGAGTACTTTTCAATCAATTAGGCTTTAAACGAGCTGCCCAGCAGGAAGCACTTTTTACTCCTGATAATAAGCTTGGGTTACTCGCTGTAGAGGTTGGCAAGGAAGTCATTCCTAAAATGGATGGAGATGTTCTTTTCTACTTCACTTATGCGCCACCAGGTGATCAAGAAGCCTTAGATACTGCAAAGGAATGGACAAACGATCCACTTTGGAAAAACCTAAATGCGGTTAAGAACGGTCATGTGTATGAAGTAAGTGACGCAACATGGAATACTTCCGGCGGCGTTCTGTCAGCAAATATTATGCTCGATGACCTTGAGAAAATCTTACTAAAGAAATAAGCAATTTTTATAAAAAACCTCCCATTATATATTACAAAAAAACGAGGCTTGCCATGGCCTCGTTTTTTGCGTATTTTGAATTTTTTCAACAGAGATTTAAGCAGGGATTCCGCCAAACACCTATTTAGGCAACAAAAAAAGAGCGAACCCACGTCGCTCTTTTTTCTATATTAAGCTGTTGTCGAAAACATGTACTTTTTATAATGGTAGCGAATCGAAAAGATTAAGCCGAGCCCGAACATGTTCCCCATTAAGGCGCTGCCGCCATAACTGATAAACGGTAATGGAATACCCGTAATCGGTAGAACGCCAATCGTCATCCCAATATTTTGGAAAACGTGGAAGGTGATCATGCTGATGACCCCTACACAAATATACGTATAAAAATTATTCTTTGTTTCCATTCCGACCTTGGTAATATGATAAACCAAAAGGAAAAACAAACTAATTAACACACTTGCCCCAATAAAGCCATATTCCTCGCCAACGACACTAAAAATAAAATCCGTTTGACTTTCAGGCAAATAAACTTCACGGTTTCCCAATCCTTTTCCGCCAGTCTGTCCAGAGCCAATGGCAAGCAAGGACTTTGTCAACTGATAGGCGTCCGAGCCTTGGTAGCTATAAGGATCTAACCAAGAATAAATCCGGCGAAGCTGATATTGGCCCACCCCAAGGTACTTTTCCAAAACTTCTGGGTGCCATAATACAAAGTAAAAAATCGTCCCAATTAACGCCATACCTACTGCAAACAATGGTGTGAGCAGCTTCCACGAAATCCCCGAAATAAAGACCATTCCTAATAAAATCGCTAAGAATACAAGCGATGTCCCTAAATCCTGTTTGATGATCAGTGCTAACGGGACCATTGTTACAATGCCAAGCTTAACTAACAGCCAAAAATCCGTTTGCATCGTTTTTATCTGGGTCTTGAGGTGATGATCTTCAATCACTCGTGCAAGCGCCAATATAATGAAGATTTTAACAAACTCAGATGGCTGGATTGTACCGAAGCCAGGAATCTTAAACCAGTTTTTCGCCCCATTGATGACTGGTGCGATACTTTCTGGGGCAACAATTAAAAATCCAAGCATAAGTATTCCAAACCCATAAGCATACCAGGTAAGCTTTCGGAGTTGATCTGAATCGAGGGTCATAACCCCAGTGATAATCCCTCCACCAACCGCGTACCAAACAATTTGCTTGATTAAAAAATTCTCCTTGTATTGTCCGCTCGCCTGCGCACTATAAATTGCTAAACAGCTCGCTAAAAACAGTAATATCAATATAAAAACAAGATTGTAATCAAGTTTTGAAGTTTTGTCGTTATTTGAAGTCATATCAGTTCCACCTTACTATGAAATGCTGCATTCCTTCATTATATTTTTATTATCAGCAAATCACAACTTCTAAACTGTGAATGGTTTAATTTACATAAATTAGAAAGCGGAAGCGCCCATAGTTTTTTCTTCTTATTTATCAAAGTAGATCCGTTGCAATTCCATAGCCATCCATTCCAGATTACTTGGAACCTGTGGAATGCCGTATCCAATAAAAAGCGGGGTGGTCACAAAGCGCGAAACAACCTTTGCATAGATTTTATTTTCAATATGATGAAAAAACAAGTTATAGCTCGTTGCTTTGAATGGAAAATGATTCAAAATATAATGAACAGCCGTTTGCAGGTAATCCGAAAACTTTTCCTGGTAACACGAATCATCCATTTCAATATTGAATTCATAAAATCCAACACGGGGCTTTGTCGACAGCGAAAACCGGGCTTCCGCTGTTTCATCTATTACAATCCCTTCAAACATTTCATGGGTTACCTTCTCTTTATAATCAATATCATCCAAGCCAATGATTTGCATATGAGGATGGGAGAGCGTACCTCCTGACAAAGGTCCATGGTTTTTGAAGAAGATCACAGATTGATAGCGGCCAGTTTCCTCCATAGCTAACCAATGCTTGATTCCAAACATTATCAATTTATGTAAATGCTCTTTTGGGTAGGTCGATAATTCACCCTGACAATCATCCGTTTCAATTAATACCGTTTGATAGGTATTTTCTAGAACAGGATATTTATTTTTTAAAAGAATAATCGGTTCGTCCACAGCGATGAGGTTCGTTAGTTGATCTCTTTCGCAAAATGGACAGGCCTGGTCTTTGTTTCGAATATTTTCGGGCTTCATAACACCGATCGACGTATTAAAATAAAGATGTGAATTTTCCAAATGCGTTTCTCCTCTCGAACGAGTATATTTCTATTTTATGGGAGGATGCCATCTAATTGCACTTATTTTGTTTAGACATTAGATATTTTCATTGCCTAGTTGGAAAAGGAATCCTAAAATAGAATAGGATTTCATTAAATAGGTAATTTCAGCATATCTTTTAAATGTACAGGCTTAACATTTCTTTAGAATGTGAGGGTAACTATGTTAACAAAATTAGAAGCACTAATTCTGGGGATTATCCAAGGTTTAACCGAATTCTTGCCGATCAGCAGTACAGGCCACCTTTATTTAGGAAGAAATTTATTCGGCTTACAGGAAGCCGGTCTCTTGCTCGATACGATGCTTCATGTCGGCACACTGCTAGCTGTTTTTGTTTTTTATAAGGATGAATTTATAAAAATTATCAAAAACCCGTTTAGTAAGTTAACCTTTTTGTTGATCGTTGGAACCATCCCAGCGGTAATCTTTGGTCTTGCGTTTAAAGATTATATCGATGAAATTTCGAAAACTGGAGTTACAATTGGCTGGGAGTTTTTAATTACGGGGATCTTCCTGTGGATCGCTGATTCAGCGAAAAATGGCTATAAAAAAATGGATGAGATTAGCTATAAAGATGCCCTCATTATCGGTACCTTTCAGGCCGTTGCGATAATGCCTGCGATTTCACGATCAGGAATGACGATCGTTGCCGCGCTTTGGCGAAAATTAGATCGTGAAACAGCCGCTTATTTTTCCTTCTTATTGTCCACACCAGCCATTGCTGGCGCGATTGTCCTGCAAACGAAGGATTTACTCAGCGGTCAAGGTGAAGAAATCTCCTTGTCGGCATTGCTCGTTGGTATTGTCGCTTCTGCTGTCTTCGGTTATGTTGCCGTTAAGTGGATGATTGGCTATTTGAAAAATCATTCCTTAAAACCATTTGCAATTTATGTTTGGGCATTAGGAGTACTTGTGTTAGTTTTCCAATTTACAGGTAAATTTTAGCGAGTTGAGGTTCAGAAAAATAGTTTCGCAAACAAAAGTATCGGTTTCGCAAACAAAGGCCCTAGTTGCGCAAACAAAAATGGGTTTTCCGCAAATAGGATGAGAACTCATGCGATATTTATAAAAAGCAACGAAAAAGCGACTCGACAGCACTCGAGTCGCTCTTTTTTATAATGAAACAGGCAATTTCGCCATTTCTTTAGCTGCTTTTGCTGCTTGTTCCTTTGCTTTTGCCATAATCTCAGGAATCATCTTTGGATTATGATCCATTCCCTCGGCAAATACCGTTTCCATTAATTCAAAGCCAAGGAATTCAAGGGCTTTACTCAAATAACGGTCACCCATTTCAAAATCAACCATTCGGCCGATGGAATAAATGCCTCCGCGTGTTTGAATGTGAATGGCCTTTCTTCCGGTAAGAAGTCCCTCTGCACCGTGTTCAGAGTAAGTAAATGTTTTCCCTGCAATAAATAAGCAATCCATGAAGGATTTTAAAATTGCGGGTGCCCCAAGGTTCCATATCGGTGTAACAAACACATAGTAATCCGCATCCATAAAACGGTCTGCCAGCGCATGCATTTTTTCTAGTTTCGTCCGCTCTCCTTCGGTAAGCTGATCTTTTGTATAGCCCATAAATGATAGTTTTGCACGTGCATAAAGTAAATCCATATCAATCTCAGGGATATCCATACTATATAAGTGCATATGCTCAATTTCCACATCAGGCTGTTCCTTTTTGAACTCTTCTAGAAACACTTCCCCAATTTGCATTCCTTTTGAAAGTTTACTATCATTTTTTGGATTTGCTGTTATATATAGAAGCTTAGACATTTAGATCCGTCCCCTTTTTCGCAAATTTAATATTCTCTCCTTATAGTACAATATTTCTCTATGCTCACGATTGAACAATGAGTGAAGTTTGTGAAAATCTTGTGAAAACTAGATTGTTATTTGAACAACCCATGACAATCCCAAACAAAACTTAACGAAACTAAACAAAACTTAACAAAAGTCACTTTTATTATGCTATTCTTTTTATAAAATAAAAACTGGAAAAGGAGGGTAACTTATGGATGAGAAGGCTTATACACCCGATGAAGTAGCTCAAATCTTTCAAATCTCAAAACATACGGTTTATGAGTTAATTAAAAGAGGTGAGCTGCAGGCATTTAAGATTGGAAACAAAATGAGAATTGAACAAGCTGAGCTGGAAAGATTTAAAGAAAGCACGAAGGCTCCTGCCAAAAAAGGTCCTTCTGAACCTACAGGGACTCCAAGTAATCCGGCCCAATCCATTCGATTAACCGGCAGTCACGACTTTCTAGTCGAACATTTTGCAAAACAAGCAGCTACAGCATTAAACTTGCAAATCCAGCCTTCGTACATAGGCAGTCTTGAAGGGTTAATGATGCTATACCGGGGACAATGTGATATTGCTGCTATTCATCTATTGGATCCAAACTCACAAGAATATAATCTGCCATTCACTCATCAACTTTTTGTATACGAATCAATTTTGGTGCTTAGATTAGCGGCAAGACAACAAGGCTTTATTGTCGCAAAAGGCAATCCGAAAAATATTCATGATTTTCCTGACCTGACGAGAAATGATGTTCAATTTGTTAATCGCCAGAAAGGGGCAGGAACACGATTTTTACTTGACTCAAAGCTTTCCAGCTATGGAATCAATCCTAGTAAAATTAGCGGGTATAGCAAGGAGGAGTGGAACCATTTATCTGCTGCCTCGTACATTAGCAGGAGCATGGCTGATGTCACCTTCGGAATTCAGCCGGCTGCAAGCCATTTAGGATTGGACTTCATCCCTGTAGCTAAAGAACATTTTGACCTAGTATTCCGCTTTACCTCTGAAAATAAACAAAGTTTAACAGACCTAATTCAGTATTTACAGTCTGCTAGTTTCAAAGACAGTTTAACGGATTTAGAAGGATATGATATATCAGAATTAGGAAAAATCACCTATCAAACAAGTCAAACGGAGGAAACAAAAACATGTTAAAAAATCGTTATCTTGGATTCTTATTGGCGCTGATGCTATTAATTTTAGCCGCGTGCGGAAATTCTGACACAAATCATTCAGCAGAAAAGGTAAAAAGGACAGAACCTAAAGCAGCAACTGAAATGATCCTTGCCACAACAACAAGCACACAGGACAGCGGCTTACTAGATGTATTGATCCCAATGTTTGAAAAAGAAAACAATGTAAAAGTAAAAACCATTGCAGTTGGTACAGGGCAGGCATTAGAAATGGGAACAAAAGGGGAAGCAGATGTCCTTCTTGTTCATGCTCCAGCAGCTGAAAAGGCAGTTGTTGATGCCGGCGATGCCATAAACTACAAACGCGTGATGTACAATGATTTTATCCTCGTAGGACCAAAGGAAAATCCAGCAGGTGTCAGCGGTGACGACATTAACGCAGCTTTCAAAAAATTGTCTGAGAGACAAGCAACTTTCGTTTCGAGAGGTGACGATTCTGGCACACATAAAAAAGAACTTGGTATCTGGGCAGCGGCAAGCATTAAACCAACTGGTGAATGGTACGTTTCAACTGGACAAGGCATGGGGCAAACCTTACAAGTAGCAGCAGAGAAAAAAGGCTACGTCTTAACTGACCGCGCTACATGGCTGGCACAAGAGAAAAATTTAGATACCCTTCAAATCGTCGTTGAAGGCGGCAAAGATTTAATGAACATTTACCACGTGATGCAAGTAAATCCTGAAAAACATGACAAAATTAATAGCAAAGATGCTGAAAAATTTGTAGAATTTGTGGTAGATGCGAAAACACAAGATGTGATTGAAGAATTCGGTAAGAAAGAATACGGTCAATCATTATTTATGAGGTATACAGAATAGCAGTTTAAGGCCCTTTTTTAAGGGTCCTTCTGTTTATAAAGCTATAGAAAATCCTGGAGGCACTTTAAATGGAACTACTCATTGATGGACTGAAAAAAGCGATAGAGATGCTCCTTTCTGGTGATCAGGAAGTATTTGCGATTACCTGGCTCACTCTTAAAGTTTGTCTAATTTCCCTCCTGATTAGTACCTTGATAGGATTGCCGCTTGGCATTTTTCTTGGATTAACTAGATTCAAAGGCCGCAGACTTCTATTATTATTCATCAATATTGGTTTAGGGCTGCCTCCTGTTGTTGCCGGACTTTGGATTACGATGCTTTTATGGCGCTCGGGGCCGCTCGGAGACCTCACCCTGCTTTATTCACCAACAGCGATTGTGATGGCACAAATATTAGTGAGTTTGCCGATTGTCACCAGTCTAACCTGCACAGCATTTCAGCAAATTAGTGAAAAAATGCTTCTGCAAATTAAAGCACTTGGAGCAACAAAACTGCAGACCTTATGGATTCTCATTAAACAATTAAAAATTGCCATATTGGCAGCAATAATGGCTGGCTTTGGCCGGGTCATCGCTGAGGTTGGTGCTGCGATGATGGTCGGCGGAAATATCCAAGGCGACACACGCATTTTAACGACGACGATTGTGATGGAAGTTTCAAAAGGGAACTTTGATATTGCCTTAGCGCTATCGTTCATATTATTATCGGTTGCCCTGTTGATTACGGCAGCGTTAACATTTTTACAGCAAAGGAAGCGAATATCATGAACCCCTTAATTGAGCTGAAGAACATTACCTATAAAGCCCATAATAGAACCATTCTTGATATTCCTGAATTTCAGATTCAGACTGGAGAATTTCTCGGCATCATGGGACCAAATGGTGCGGGGAAAAGTACGCTGCTAAAGGTGCTGGCGTTTCTTGAGCAACAAAATAGTGGTGAAATCCTTTACCGAGGACAGGCCATTCCTAAGGGGAATGCACCGCTTGAGCTGCGAAGGAAATTCTCTATTGCTCTTCAGCAGTCCTTACTGTTAGATGGAACTGTTTTTCATAACATTGCGATAGGTCTAACCTTAAGAAAAGTCTCCAAATCCGTAATTAAGGAAAAAGTGGGGCACTGGATGGAGTTATTTGGGATCAGTCATTTGGCGAAAAAAAATGCGCTTTATTTATCCGGCGGCGAGGCACAACGGGTCAACTTAGCGCGGGCGATGATTGTTGAACCAGAGATTCTGTTTTTAGATGAACCTTTTTCCGCTTTAGATTTTCCAACAAAAATAAGGTTAATGGAAGATTTCAAGCAAATTATTGAAGATGCCAAGACAACGGCTGTCTTTGTCAGCCATGATCTGATGGAGGTCAATTATCTCACGAAACAGCTTGCAATCATTGTAAATGGTGAAGTGAAACAAGTAGGACTAACCCCACGCGTCCTAGAACATCCGAATTCCTCCACTGCATCCTTCCTAAATGAGTGGAAAAAGTTTTACCCCGTTGCGCGTTAATTGACAGTTCCGGTTTGGAGCTGTTTTTTTCTTCACTTGGATTAAAAAACAGAAGGCCCCCGCGCACTGCAGAGGCCTTCTTCGTGTATTTAGGGTTAGTCTTCCTGTGGAAACCACAAAGTAACGCTCGTTCCCTTATTTAACTTGCTTTTTACTTTTATGACTCCCCTATGCGCATCCATTAAGGCTTTTACAATCGAGAGGCCAATTCCGACTCCACCTGTTTTGCGGTCTCGTGATTTGTCCCCGCGATAAAAGCGTTCGAATATATGCGGAATATCTTCCTCAGCCATTCCTGATCCCTCATCTTGAATCTTGAAGCCGACATAATAGCCCGACATATCCGTTTGGACAGAAATGGTGACGTTTTTTCCTTCTGGCGTATACTTTAGGGCATTATTGAGGATGTTTGACAGGATTTGCATCAAGCGATCCCTGTCTGCTTCAAACATTTCGTCCTGAACAGGTTCTTCTATATGGAGATGGACACCCTTCTCTGTAAACAACGGCAGAAACATCTCAAATAACGCAGCCAGAACACTTCCTGCATCCAATTCCATTTTTTCAAGTCGAATCTGCGGATTTTCGGCGGCAAGAAGCTTTTCTAGTTCATTGACTAGCCTTACTAACCGCATTAGCTCTTCATGGGTTGTCTGCAAACGCTGTGGAGTCGGCTCCCAAATACCATCCTGAAATGCTTCAATTTGACTTCTCAATGTGGCCAGCGGTGTGCGAAGCTCATGAGCCAAATCACCCGTAAAGTGCTTTCTTAAGTTTTCTTCCTTTGCCAACGACACTGCAAGATTATTAAACGAAATCGCAATGTCCTTTACCTCGGTAGGCAAGCCCGATAATGGAATCCGAATGTCAAGATTATGATTCTGCAGCTCATTTGCCGCAAACGATAGCTTCTGTAATCCTGAAGTGAGTTTTTTGGAAAAAAGCATACTAAAGATAATCGCCAGCACGATCGTCAAACAAACGGCTGCATAAATGTACAATTGAATCGTTTGGATAAATGTATACTCATCATCAATTAAACCTTTCGGATAGATGGCGACAAGTTTCCCAATGATATTATCATCTACCCTTAGTGTATAGGTCTTGGAATGCCATTCTTCTCCATTTGGAGCAGGTTCAGCTAACCCGAAACTATTCAACATGCCACGGATGTTCGAGGAATCCATCTGCAATTGCCCCAGCCGATCATACAATTGGAAGTAAAGCTGCTCGGTCATCGCATGTTCGTGCAAGAGCCCAAACACTGGGTCACTGGTAAAATGGCCATTTTTTTTATAATCCTTTTCAATTTCCGTAATAATCCGATCAATCTTTTTTTCCCGATTGTGATCTAAATAGCTGCTGAAACTCTCTTCAAATCCATACTGGATAAAAAAGCTCACAATGATGATGGCGATCATTGAGATGAGTATTAAATAAAAGAGAATTTTAGACCGGAGCGTTTGCAGCATCTAATACGCCTCCAAATTTGTAACCCATCCCGAACACCGTCACGATAAAATCTGGCTGCCGTGAATCCATCTCAATTTTTTTTCGAAGATTTTTGATATGGGTATCCACACTGCGTTCATAGCCTTCATAATACATGCCTTCATCCTGAATCTTTTCAAGCAAATCCATCCGGCTGTAAACCCGGCCCGGATTCACCGCCATATTGGTTAACAGCTTATATTCAATCGGTGTTAGGGTAATATAGTCTCCGTTAACGGTTACTTCCTTTTTTATTAAGTCAATGACAAGCCTTTTCCCATTGAATTCAAGTCGTTCTACTTTCTCCGACTTTTTCACACGCCTTAAAATAGCTTGCACGCGAACAACGACTTCCCGCGGGCTAAACGGTTTGGTTAAATAATCATCCGCCCCCATCACGATTCCGTTGATGCGATCATCTTCAGCCGATTTGGCGGTCAGCATCAGGATTGGCACGTCCGATTCTTTTCGGACCAGCCGGCAAACTTCTTCACCAGATATATCGGGCAGCATTAAGTCTAATATGATTAAATCAGGGTTTAGTGTTTTTACTTTTTTCAAGGCATCAATTCCATTATCTGCACTATGAATTTCATAGCCTTCTCTTACTAAATAGGCTTCAAGAACTTCTATGATTCTACGTTCATCGTCTACTAATAATATCTTCATTTTTACCACTCCCCACATAATAACTATATCATTTCAAGTCTGTGATGTTTGTAACTTCACAAATTCACCACAAGTTCTTCATAACATCTTCAATCTTTCTCGGTAAGATGTGAGTGTAGTTAGGAATGAGGGAATAACTAAAAGGACTCCCAAGTTTTTGTTATCACCTCATTGATGCAGTAGTTGGTTCAAAACCATCTTACTCATCCCAAATTTAACCTCTCTTTTTTATATAGTTCGGACGTCCCAATCGGTGGGATGTCCATTTTTTTTAATAAATTTGCTACAAAATAAGGCACTCGTACAGCAAACTCTATAGTATGCTTAGGGAGTGAGGTGCTTGGACATATGAATAAAATATCAGTTAAAATAGGCGTTCTATTTTTTATTGCAATCTTTATACTAGAAGGCATTTCGATGGTTTTTTTGCATAATAATATCATTCATTCCCGGGTGCATGAAGAGTTAACTTCTCTCCAGACACGAGGGAATAATCACCGTGAGATCCTCGAGGCTTCATTTCATGATGAAACCATTCGGCACATTGCCATAATGGAGGCACAAACCGATACACAGGTGATTCTGACAAAACCAGATGGAACGATTTATATGTCGTCCAATAAGGTTGCAGATGAAATGAAAAAAATCATGAATATTAAGCCAAAAAGTGTGCCACACGAGGGTTTAATTTTAGAAGACGACTGGAAAAACGAAGCTTATATCGCTTCCATTAGCCCAGTAATTGTTGATAATAAAATCAACGGTTATGTTTATATGTTTCAAAATACAAAAAAAATCAAAGATTTAATTTCCGGACTTAACCAGCATTTCCTGATTGCTGGCCTGCTTTCCCTCTTGTTTATGATTATTATCATTATCTTTTTGACCAGGTTTGTCACTCAACCGCTTATTCAAATGAGTGAAGCAACAAAACGGATCAGCAAGGGTGATTTCTCCGTCTCCCTGCCAAACGTTGGTAAAGACGAAATCGGAGAGCTCGGGGAATCCATTAAGGTGTTAGCAAGTGATTTAGAAATTCTAAAAAATGAACGGAATGAGTTCCTTGCAAGCATCTCGCACGAACTCCGTACTCCACTGACTTATATTAAGGGCTACGCAGACATTGCCCTCCGACAAGGAACGAACAATGAGGACAGAGATAAATATTTAGAAATTATTTTTGAAGAGACTGGCAAGCTATCGAAATTAGTGAAGGAATTATTTAATCTCGCAAAAATGGATGAAAATACTTTTTCAATAGAAAAAGAAGAGGTTCATCTATTACCTTATTTTCAAACAATCATTGAAAAAGTTTCACCGGCTCTCTTGGAGTACCAGATCGAAATCGTTCTCGAATGCCCGGAACATCTTTATGCAAAAATTGACCCGATGCGCTTCGAACAAGTGATCCTCAATCTGCTTGATAATGCACGGAAATATTCGGAGCCACAAACAAAAATAGACGTCGTCGTTAAAAGAATCGACGGAGCGATTCACATGATTGTTCAAGATGAAGGGAAGGGTATCCCCGAAGAAGATTTACCGCGAATATTCGAGCGATTTTATCGTGTCGATAAATCACGAACGCGTGCTCTCGGCGGTACCGGACTCGGTCTCTCAATCGTCAAACAATTAGTGGAGGCCCACGGCGGAACCATTGAAGTTTCAAGCAGCCACAATATAGGAACAACCTTTGAGATCATCTTGGGGTAAAAAAATCCTTATCGTCATCGATAAGGATTTTTTTCTTATTCCGCTTTTTTCTTTACTTCATTTTAATTTAACTAACTTTCAAAAAAATAGGTTGTTAAAAAGATGGTTATAAAATATAATAGCAAGTGATAATGATTATCATTATTAATATAAAAAAGGCTGCGTTCAAAATGTTACATACCTCTTCTCAAAAATGCATCAAAGATGGTTCAAACGCTTTTATGTTACTGCTTTTATTCATATTTGCAATTATTGGAGTTTTAGGTTGTATGATTTTGGCTATTTCTCTTGGGGCAAAAGATGTTACTTTTAATACAGTTTTGTCAGCCATCTTTAATTATAATCCTAATTTGACTGAGCAACAGATTATCCACGAACTGCGATTTCCACGGGTAATAGGTGCTGCAATCGTCGGAGCCTCTTTTGCAGTTGCGGGCTGTTTAATGCAGGGAGTCACCCGTAATCCATTAGCTGATGCAGGGATTCTTGGTATTAACGCTGGAGCGATGTTTATCGTTACTCTTTGTTTTGCATTTTTTCCAGGTATTCCATATTATCTATTGATGATTTTTTCCTTTATTGGAGCAGTACTTAGTACTCTATTCATTTTTATTATTGGATCTTCTGTACCAGGTGGACTAACACCTATGCGGTTGACTATTTCGGGTGCAGTAATAGCAGCTCTTTTACATTCACTTAGTGCAGGTGTAGCCATTTTCTTTGATTTGAACCAAGATTTAGCTTTTTGGTACGCAGGAGGTGTTGCAGGAATTAAGTGGGACCATTTAAATGTGTTGGTTCCTGTTATTCTCATCACCATTATTTTGGCAATAACCATGGGTCGTTCTGTTTCTCTTATTTCCTTGGGGGACGATATAGCAAAGAATCTTGGGATGAACGTAACACTAATAAAAGTACTTTCTATTATTATTGCTGTTATATTGGCAGGCGTTTCTGTTTCAGCTGTTGGATCAATTGGATTTATTGGATTAGTTATTCCACATATTTCTCGAAAGTTGGTTGGAGTAGATTATAGACATATAATTCCGATGTCAGCTTTATTGGGTTCCATCTTATTGATTATGGCTGATTTAGGAGCAAGAACGATAAACCCGCCTCGTGAATTGGCAATTGGTATATTAGTAGCCCTTGTAGGCGTTCCTTTTTTTCTTTATATTGCTCGTAAAACGGGGAGGGATTTATAAATGAAATCCCAAGCCAATGCAGAAAACAAGAGAGCCTATACAGTTGCTCTGGTATTAATTTTGATTAGTATTAGTATTATTTTATTTAGTTTGAATACAGGGTCTTTGCACATTGCTCCATTAAAGGTGATCCAAACTCTTTTTGGATACGGTGATTATAAAAGTTCTTTAGTGTTATTTGAATACCGTATGCCCCGAATCCTGATAACCATGTTGGGTGGAATCGGACTTGGGATTTCTGGTGCAATTTTACAAGGATTATCGCGAAACCCTTTGGCAGACCCAGGAATTTTAGGATTACATTCAGGTGCCTCTTTTGGTCTTATTCTTTTTGTTACATATTTTCATTCATTAGATAATCAGGCTGCCATTCTTATACCGTTATTTACTTTTTTAGGTGGATTTTTAACGGCTTTCATTATTATTTTACTTGCTTATGACCGTACCAAAGGTTTACTGCCTATCCGACTTATTCTAACAGGAATTGCCGTTTCAGCAGGTTTTAGTGCAGCTACACTTTTTCTATCCCTTCGTCTTGATGAAGAAACTTACACATTTGCTTCAAGATGGTTGGTAGGAAATGTTTGGGGAAGAGACTGGATCCATGTTATGACCCTTTTTCCTTGGATTCTTATGTTAGCACCTTTTGCTTGGTCTCAATCTAGAACATTAAATGTCTTATCTTTAGGGGATGACGTGGCAGCTGGTCTTGGTACCTCTGTTCAAGGGCAACGCTTGCTTATGCTGGCAACGGCTGTTGGTTTATCTTGTACGAGTGTAGCAATGGTGGGCGGCATTGGGTTTATTGGTCTAGTTGCCCCCCATCTTGCACGACGTCTTGTTGGTCCCATGTACCAGCATTTTCTTCCTATCGCAGGACTCATAGGGATGGTCATATTAGTACTTGCCGATACGTTGGGACGCTCAATTTTTCAACCCAATGCGATTCCAGCAGGTGTAATTGTTGCAGCCATAGGAGCCCCTTATTTTCTTTATTTATTAATAAAAACCAATTAAATCAATCAGCAAGGAGAGAAAATCATGAAAAAGAAATTTACGCTTTTATTCAGTACCATGTTGTTACTTTTATTGTCAGCATGTGGACAAACCGTTTCAAATGAAGTGAAATCCACTAACGAAGAGAAAGCTGATAAGAAAGAAACTAGAATTGCTTCCCTCTCTATTCACTTAACAAACGATTTACTTGCATTAGGGATCAAGCCTGTCGGTTCAGTCGTTGGCGGGGAATTAAAAGATTTTCTTCCTCACGTAAAGGATCAGTTGAAAGATACGACAAAGCTTGGACCTGCTAAAGATCCAGACATGGAAGCATTGCTCGAATTGACCCCTTCAGTGATCTATCTTGATAAAGAATTTGCAGGACAAGATCTATCTAAATATGAAAAAGTTGCATCCACTGAAGTATTTGATCTTAATGAAGGGACCTGGAGAGATCATTTAAGGTCGATTGGTAAACTTGTTGACCGAGAGCAGCAAGCTGAGCAATTTATTGCAGATTACGAAAAACAAACAGAAGAAGTACGCACTTTAATTGAAAATGAACTTGGTGATGGTAGTAAAGTAATGGCTATTCGTGTTACTGCAAAAGAGTTACGAGTATTCAGCACAAAACGTCCAATGGGTCCGATTTTATTCGAAGATTTAGGTTTAAAACCAGCTAACGGTATTGAGGAACTTGATTCAAATCAGCCTTACGAAGTGATTTCCCAAGAAGTTCTTCCAGACTTTGATGCGGATGCTATATTTGTTGTTGTTAATAGTGATGACGAAGCTCAAACAGCTTTTAAACAGTTACAGGAGTCCCCTATTTGGAAAGGGTTAAAAGCAGTAAAAGGCAACCATATTTATGTGGTACCAGATCAACCTTGGCTTGACTATTCAGCTTTAGGAAATAAAATGGCAATGGATCATGCAAAAGAAATCTTTTCGAAATAAATAATAGCAATTTTATTTTTATAATATCTAATGGACATCTCAGATAAAATCATAAATATTGCAACGGTAAAGCCTGTGGAACAAAAATACCACAGGCTTCTTTAATTAAGAGATTCTATATCAACTGTGTTTTTTAGTATAAGAAAATGAGATCGCCGTCGTAATCCCTATTCATGAACTCAAGTACCCTCAAACCACCTTATCTATTTATTCTGTTAAAAACCTTTATTGATGTTGCATATTCGCCCTATTTTTTCAAAAAGGTATTGAAAGCCATATAATTCAATAATAATTAAGTCTGAACTTATGCCCTTCGTCTTTCTCTTTAATGTCCGTTTGTACATCATCATTTACTTGTTCTAACTCTCCCCTTACAAATAAGTCATCAATAAGCGACATACTCATAATTAAATTTTCCTCATCAATCCCAGGTGTTCTAGCGTATCAATTTGCAACCAACTTGAGAAAAAGAACGGTTTCTGCATCAATAGACATTTTTATAAGAGTTAGGTAATACACAAATCGTCTTGGAACATAAGAACTAGCTTGTCTATAGGCCCCATTATTTTATTACTCGTATATAAAAACACATTTCCAAAAGATTGTGGCTTTTTGAATTCGCTCATAGAAACCTTAGATTCGCCCATTGAAGTACAAAATTCGCCCATAAAAGCCCTAGATTCGCCCATTGAACTCAAAAATTCGCACATTGGACGGACAGGTGGTTAAATAAATCATTAATGTCCAGCTATCAAAGTGTAATTTTACACAAAATATGCTGATTATGAGCTTATCTTTGGGTTATAACAACATTATTTACGAAAACAGGCTTCAAAAAATAAAAAAGTGCCATAGCACATGGCTACAACACCTTATTGAATCATATTCAAGAACTTCCTCGTTCGTTCTTCTTTTGGATTGGTGAAAATTTCTTCTGGCTTGTTCCTCTCGACAATCACACCTTGGTCCATGAAAATGACTTCATCGGCCGCTTCGCGGGCAAAGCGCATTTCATGGGTAACAACGATCATCGTCATTCCCTCCCTAGCAAGGTCCTTCATGACCTTCAATACTTCACCAACCAGTTCAGGATCAAGTGCGGACGTCGGTTCATCAAAGAGCATAACCTCTGGCTCCATTGCTAGTGCCCGGGCAATGCCGACACGCTGCTGCTGACCACCGGAGAGCTGGGCGGGAAAGTAATCAATTTTATCACCAAGGCCCACTTTTTCAAGTAATGCTTGTGCTTTTTTCCTTGCAGCCTCTTTCCCCTCGCCTTTGACAATGATTGGCCCTTCCATGACATTCTGAAGAGCTGTTTTGTGAGGAAAGAGATTATAACTTTGAAAAACCATTCCGGTTAAGCGCCGAAACGAGGCAATTTGTTTTTTAGGTACAGCTTTAGAAAAATCCAAACTTTGACCTTCGATAGAAATGACACCTTTTGTCGGAGTTTCCAACACATTCAAACAGCGGAGCATCGTTGTCTTACCGGATCCCGATGGACCGATGACAACGACCACTTTTCCTTTTTCAACGACGAGGTCAATCCCTTTTAACACCTCTAATTGACCAAATTGCTTATATAAACCTTTAATTGAAATCATTGTAAAACTCCCTCATTAAGACGTGTACCGGTCCATTCTCTTTTCCAAGTATCCTTGCAAGATCGAAAGGAAAAAGCAAATGACCCAATAAAGAAGCGCTGCCTCTACGTATACCAATAGAAATTCATAGGTGGTTGAAGCAATTTCTTGGGCCCGGCGAAACATCTCTGTTACAAGGACAACTGACGCAAGAGAAGTGTCTTTTACAAGACTAATAAATGAATTCGATAATGGCGGTATGGATACTCTTGCTGCTTGCGGAAGAATGATTCTTTTTAACGCCTGGGTATAGGTCATTCCAATCGAATAACCGGCTTCCCACTGGCCCTTAGGAATGGAGATAATCGCTGCTCGAATGATTTCTGAAGCATAGGCTCCAACACTTAGAGAAAAACCAATCACCGCGGATATAAATGGATCTAAGGTAACTCCGATATTAGGTAGTCCATAAAAAATAATGAATAACTGAACAAGTAATGGTGTTCCGCGAATCGCCGAAACATAAAATCTGGCAATCCCTTGAAAGAATTTAACCTGAGAAATTCGAGCAAGAGCCGTTAACACCGCCAGGATAATCCCAATGATAAACGAAATGATTGTTAATGGAATGGTATTCATAACAGCACCCTCCAGCAGTGGCTGGAGGGAAGTTTTTGCAATATCGATTAACCTTGCCGTTCTTTCTGGGTCAGCAAAAATACTATTTAAGTACATCTTCACCAAACCATTTCTCAGAGATTTTTTTGTAAGTGCCATCGTCGACGATATCTTTTAGCGCTTTATTCACTTCGTCAACAAGTGTGTCACTTTTCTTTCTAAACATAAAGCCGCTTGAAGAAGCATCATTTGCGGTTGCAACAACCTTGATTGGCGCATCTGGCTTTTGCTTTTTATAGTCTAAAAATGAAAGCTTATCGTTAATGGTCACATCCACACGCTTTTGAGCAAGGAGCTCAACTGCTTGCTGGAAACCATCCACTCCAACAATCTTAGCTCCATATTTCTTTGCCATATCTGCGTAGTTACTTGTCATCGATTGAGCTGCATTTAATCCTTTAATATCTTCAAATGCTTTAACCTTATCATTATCTTCATGGGCAATCAGGACACCTGCTGAAGTAATATATGGGTCTGAGAAATCATACTTTTCCTGACGGTCTGGACGAATCCCAACTTCGTTAGCAATTATATCAAAACGCTTCGCATCTAATCCTGCAAACATCGCATCCCACTGAGTTTCTTTAAATTCAGGTTTAACCCCGATACGTTTAGCCACCTCAGTCGCAAGATCTACATCAAATCCAGTTAGATTGCCACTAGTATCATGGAAAGTGAATGGAGGATATGTACCTTCTGTTCCAATTAAAAGTGTTCCCTCATCTTTTACCTTTTTCAATAAATCATTATCTGCTTTTTCAGCAGTTTTGTTATCAGTTTTTTTATTATCTTTATCGGCATTATCCTTGCCGCATGCTGCTAGCACAAACATAAAGCTTAATAAGAGTGCAAAAATAATGGTAAGTTTTTTCACTGGTGAAACCCCCTAATTCTGATTGTTTTTATCGGATTTAATAATATTACACAGATTTGCTTCTGTCAAAGGAAAAGATGTGAACGAAATTATAATTAATTTACCCTTTTTTATAAAATAAAAACCTATCAGATATGTTTCTTATAATAGGTAGCTATTCTTATTTCCACCACTCGTCAAACATGGTGGTTGGTAGTTGGCGTTTATGTTCTGTCATAAGATAACGCTGTTCAATTTTCTCTGCGGCCTCTTTTGAAACTGGTTTTCCTTCCAGATAATCATCGAGTTCATCATATGTAATCCCTAACTCTGTTTCGTCGGCCTGACCAGGTTTTTGGTCCAGTAAGTCTGCCGTAGGTATTTTTAAATATAAACGTTCATCTGCACCTAGCTCTTTTAACAAGGCTTTCCCCTGCCGCTTGGTTAAGCCGCTGAGCGGAAGGATGTCAGCCCCGCCATCGCCATACTTCGTATAGAAACCCGTGACTGCTTCTGCTGCATGGTCCGTTCCAATCACAAGCAGTCCCTCCATGCCGCCGATTGCATATTGAGCAATCATCCTCATCCTAGCTTTTACATTTCCTTTTTGATAATCACTTAAAGGTGCCCCTTGATAACTTGTATCATATTCCTTTTGTACATCATCAACGGCTGTTTTGATATTAAAGACTGTCTCACGATCTGCACGGATAAAGGCTAATGAACGCTTAGCATCTTCCTCATCTTGCTGGACACCGTAAGGAAGACGAACAGCAATAAACAAGGCATCCAGTCCTTCGTTGCGCAGCTCCTCAACTGCCATTTGTGCGAGGCGGCCTGCAAGAGTAGAGTCTTGACCGCCGCTAATCCCTAAAACATAGCCCTTTGCCTTTGTTTTGATTATGTAATTTTTCAAAAAATCAATCCGTTTCCGAATTTCTTCTTGCGGTTGAATGGTCGGACTTATGTTTAACTCCTTCATGATCTGTGCTTGCAAACTCATTTAGTGTTCCTCCTGACTCACAATTGATATATTAAATAATGTACCACAAATATCTCTATTTCACTAAAATCTACAAGAAAGTTAGTGATTTGGGTAAATTATTATAAACAGTTCTTGGAGGGATTGGATGGAAGCAAAAACGTGTAATGAATCTCGAGTCGTCAGAACGAGTCGGATTTTTCCTAATGATGTAAATAACCATAATACCTTGTTCGGCGGAAAGTTAATCAGTGATATTGATATGATTGCCTCTATTTCGGCAGTAAGGCATTCCAGAGCGGAATGTGTCACTGCTTCAATTGATTCGGTCGACTTCCTTAGTCCAATTACACCGAAGGATTCAGTTTGTATCGAAACGTTTGTCTCGTCAACAGGATCTTCTTCCATGGAGATTTTCGTCAAAGTTATTGCGGAGAACCTGATGTCCGGGAATAGAAAAATTGCCGTGACTGCTTTTTTAACGTTTGTTGCATTGGATAACAATGGAAAACCGACAAAGGTTCCAGGAATCATCCCTGAAACCGAAGAAGAGAAAAAACTATTTGAAACAGGAAAAGAAAGAGCCGAAAAGAGGAAAGAACACAGAAAAAACAGTAAAGAGCTGGCAAGTGTACTGACTACACATAAACCTTGGGAATAAGAACAGCGGAAGCGCTGGAGCTAGACAATAGAAAGAAAAGCACAGAAAAGGTTCGCGAAATTCGCGAACCTTACAATTTCTGTAGATCCCTTCGACTTGGTGCATGAGGAGGCAGCTGGGCCCAGCCACGATCGACCATTAGATCAAACCCTTTAGCGGAATACACCAAAATATCTAAAATGTACTTTTGATAATAGGCAGACAAGTCTGTTCTCATTGATAATGATAACGCATGGCCGATAAGCGTGATATCAATAGCGTTCAATGAATGGAAAAGCGTAACCACAAGCCTATCGGAAAAAGGAGAAACCGTTGAATCCGTCACTTCTACACTTGTTGACACGTTCCCGAGTAGTTCTTCTCTCATAAGGATATCATTGAAGGTAGTGATTTGCTTTTCAGATATTTTCTTACCTTCCTCAATATAATTATGTATCTCCTTGTCTGATACCACTTGAAGTAATCCCATACATAAAAGGATTGAAAAATAATTCCGCTCCGTATTAAAAAAAATTTCTGTAATTTCAGCCACGTTTAACGGCCTTTTTTTCCCGAATCCACTTAAATAAGACAGTTTTTCAATGTATTCCACTTTATTTGGATAAGGGATCATCGGCGGACGGTCATAGATTCCCTTTGAAAGCATTAGGTTAGTGGATTGCTGATATAACATCGAAGTTTGCTGAACCATTGTAACAAAAAAATCCATCACATCTTCTCTTGCCGTATTTACTGTTATAAATCCCATGTTAATCATACTCATCCGGCTCATCGAATAAACGAAACTGAGGCCAAACATATCATAAAATAATGGCGGGGCAGATAAATTAATATCCTTTTCTGAAAATCCATCAGGAATTGGGATTCCTTCATCATTAAAGATGGTCGTGATTTTCTGAACATGGCCCTCAGATATTTCATATGCTTGTTCTAGAATTTTTTTAATCTCTTCATCTTGATTGTGATGAAGAAAATATGTCAGTAAACAAACAGACATATTCTCCTGAATATACGTAGCCCATAATCCCCCGATTTCCGCACTGGTCAACCGTATATTGTGTTTCACCCTATGCTACCTCCTAAATAGCGCTCTAAGTATAGAATCCCACTTGATAGCTGCTTTATTCGTTCTGTCAAGACAGAAAAAGGTTTCCAATTTGATTCCTACACAAAGGGCATTATCTATTCTGTAGCTGATTCACTGCGTGCCTTCCAACTCATTACTCCGTCTTCCTCATCAAACTCAATCGTGACATCAACAACCCCTTTTTCTGCCATAATTTTTTCATGAAGACGGTCCTTAATATCATCGGCCGCGGCTACCGTTAATTTTGGATCGACTTCGATTTCTAACTCCACATGCAGGTCTTCGCCCTCTTTAATGACAGTTATTCCTTGAATATCCTTGACATCAGGATCCTCCATAACAAGGATACCGATTTTATTTTCCATCTCTTCATCGGCTTGACCAAGGACTCCTGCAGCATTATCTAAAAAGACCCTTCCAACCACAAAGAACATCATCCCACCAATAAGCATCGAGGCCAATCCCTCTATTTGATGGAATGCAGTGAAGTGAGAAATGACAACAGCAATAATCGCCAACAAACCACCCAAGGTTGCAACGAGGTCTTCCATGAAAACGAGCTTTGTCGCAGGTTTAGCTCTTCCCAAATTGGCAAAACTTTTAGTGAAAATTTGAAGCCCACTTGCTTCAAGCTCAATCTCATGTAAAATTTCTTTCATTGCTTTAAATAACACAAACATTTCTAGCAGTGTTGCAACGGCTAAAACAATAATATTAATAGCAAATCCACCTGACTCGGTTGGATGAATTACATGGTGGTAGCCTTCTTTTATGGTTTCAAATGCCATAATTCCGACAATTAACACAGCACCCAAAAGAACAAGATTTACTAAGCGCCCGAACCCATTTGGATATTTTTCAGTCGGTGCCTTCTTACTTAAGGCGGAGCCGATAAACACAAAAAACTGGTTCGCAGCATCACCGAGGCTGTGCATCGTTTCAGCGAACATCGCCACATTGCCTGTAAACATAAAAGCGACACCTTTTATAATTGAAATAATTGTATTAATTATTGCCGCCAGCATGGCGGATTTATTGCCACGTTTTAATAATTGCAGTAGTTCGCCCATCGTATCCTCTTTTCTTGTTAAACTTTGCTTTTCTTAATATTTTCAAAAACAACTCATTTCATTATAAATAACTTTGATTAACAATTACAACAAAAGGAAACTCTTCCAAAAAGATGATAAAATAAGAGAAATGATCAGTATATTGGGAGGATAGAGAATGACATTAGATGAAATCATGTGGAAGCTTGCTGAACTGGGGTCCGAACAAACAAAGAATACCTTTATCAATCACGGCGTACAGGGGAAACAACCATTCATGAAGAAAAAAACCGGGTCCGCTATGTAATGAATGGATTTGTCATAAGTACCGGTGCCTATTTAATTGCTCTACATGAAGAGGCAATCAAGGTAGCTGAAAAAATTGGCAAGGTTCATGTGAATGTTGGCCAAACAGCTTGTAAAGTGCCATTAGCAACTGATTATATAAAAAAAATCGAACTCCGCGATAAAATTGGCGTCAAAAGAAAAACATGTATTTGTTAATATAAGGGACCCCAAATATTGGGGCTCCCTTATTAATTATACGTTCTTAAGGACCATATATAAGCGGTTGTTCCTGTGAGCTTGTTCATCTTCTGGAGCTAAATCGTATTTTTTCAGCAAATGGAACACCTCGTTTAAAAGGTCCTGTGTATGCTCTTTTTCAAAGAATTGATTAAATAATGGCTTCATATCTTCAGGCAAAAAAGCTGCAAGAGATTCGTATTTACTTTTTACATCTTCATGGGTATGGTCTAGCTTGCATTCGCTCATAAAGTCTCCTCCTAACAGTTAATACACTTAGTATAAACAAAAAAGCCCAACCGATGGGCTTTTTTATGCCTTCTTATTCTCTGTCACTTCTAGTACATCCAAAAGGAAAACAAAGACGGGAATTCCGACAATCAATCCCCAAATACCAAAAAAGTGCTCGGAAAATATCAAGACAATGAATGTATAGAAAACAGGAAGGTTTGTTTTTGAACTCATTAAATTTGGATTGAGAATATACGCCTCAATACCATGAATAATCATAATGGCAATGCCGACATAAAGGACTTTGATCAAACCGCCAATACTATAGGCAATAATTGCAAGCGGAATTAATGAAATAATCACACCTGCAACAGGAATAAGACCCAAAATAAAAATCAAGATGGATAACCCGCCAAGCTGTGGGAAATCCAGGATCCATAAGGAGATGGTTGTCAAAATACAGTTTACAACAGCAATGATTAGTTGTGCTTCAATCACTTTACCAAACGTTCCAACAAACTTTCGTCCAAAAAATTCAATTTCACTGTAAATGGGTGAAACTTTACTGGTTCTAAATTTCTTTGTAAAGGCAATCAAACGCGGTTTTTCCAACAGGAAGAACAAACTCATTAACAGAGCCAATAAAATTTGCAAACCAATTTTACTAATATCAGTAAAATATTTTAATACAAAGGTAAAGCCTTGCTCTAAATAGCTTGAGATTTTTATTTCTTCCATTCGACTCATTATATAATTCAGTACAATATTATCATGCTTAGTTGTATAAAAGGCGGTTAATTGCTTGATTAATGCGGTAATTTCGCCTGCAATCATCGGAAGATACATGACCAATCCATAAGAAAGCAAACCGACAATACTTGCATACGATATCACAACAATTAACTTTCGGTTAAGCGGTATTTTCCTTTCAATGAATTGGACTAACCGATCCATTAAAAAAGTAAGTATGAACGTAAGTAAGATTAGATTAATCATTGACTTCATTGCATAAATAGCAATGGCAATTAAGACAAAAATTGATATTCTCTTGAAACCGGTGCTCTGCAATAGTTTATTCATCATAGGCCATTATCGATCCCCATTATATTCACTATAAATCACATGAAAGAATTTTTAATATATGGTTAGTTTACCAAATCTGCAGATATTTGTCTTATCTCAAAATTGGATTGGAGTAGTAGTATTTTCAATTGGTTTACCTTCAAAGCCTTGTTTCTTTAAATAGTCTAGAAGTAATGGTAAATAAGCAAGAGTTTCCTTTCGCTCATGTAAAAGGATAACTAGCGGTCCATTATGGTCTTTCTTCTGGTTTATTTGGTTGATAACGCTGTTGATATAGCGTTTATCCTTATAGTACCAATCCTTACTATCAATATTCCAGTCCCACATCAAATACCCATTTTCCTTGACGGCCTTTTTATACTCGTCTGTCATGTTTGGTGCGCTGCCATAGGGCGTTCGCATAATAAAAGAATTGACACCTGACACTTTCTTTAAGGTGTTACGGTTTTGGTTTAATTCACTAAGCACTGATTCTTTAGATTTATAAAATTTCTTTTGACTGTGAGATACACTATGTAGTCCAACCGTTTCACCTGTCTTGGTCATTAATTTAACCGCTTCAGGATATCTCTTTATGTTCCCATCAATCATAAAGAATGTTGCTTTAAATTGATACTTTTCAAGAAGCGCAATAATCTTATCGGAAAAAGCTGCTGGACCATCATCAAAGGTTAAATAGACAATTTTCTTACCACTATTTCTTGGTTGTGTATTTTTTGGTTTATACGGAGCTGCAATGGATTCCTTTGTCGGTGGTTGAGAAGTAGTTTTATCTTTTGTGGTGGGGTGTGCCACAGCTTTATTTGTAGTATGACTGTTTGGCACCTTACTAGTCTCTCGTTCTTGCTGATTACTCCATATCACGGCTTTGTCTTGTTGCTTTCTTATTAATTCTTTTTCCAATTTTAAATCGTTTGTGTTCCGTACAATCATCTCCGCTGACACATTTTTCTTCACAGGTAGATTAGTAACTTTATTTTTTTGATGATTTTTAGATTCATCACCTGCAGCTTTTGCTTGAAAATAATTACTAACAAATATCCCTGTAAACAAAAAAACAACGGCAATGACAGCAATTAACGTCCCCTTCGACCAACCGCTTTTAAGATTCCCCATCGATCAATCCCTCTTTGATGTTTATTATTTTTCTTTCTCCATTATAGACGAAATTTTGACCAAAGTGTTACCAAACTATGAAAATATTAGAATATTAATAAAAGGTGAATATCGGCATAAAACATGCTAAATACATGCATTTTAACTGTTACTATTTTAATTTTACCAACTCAAGTATGCAGATCGGTGATCTTATAATCTACTCTTCAAAATTGGAAAAGACTCTTCTTTCGTTCCTATCTTTATTAAGTTGGATTCTATGACCACGACAATCTGCAGTTTTTGTTCAAACAACCTCCACAATTTGGTGCCTGACAACCATTGACAATGATTCTCATTATCTATAATATAACCTTATAGAGATTAATTGGAGGGGGATACAACATGTTTAACATGCTATATGGGTTGAAGGATATTCACACGGTTATTTCAAATCAACGTAAAATCGGCGGTGCGGCTGAGGCTGATTCGATTCGGTTATCATCAGGTGAAACCTATCTAAACCCTGTGTTTACTAATGTTGATATCTCAAAAGGTCATTATGTTTCTGTTGGTTTCATCGACCAAGATGGTGCAAATGTCATCGTACATGTCGATCAGATTGCTGTTATTAAAGGCTTACAGCACAAATTAATTTGTCAGCTCAATAATACTTATATTAAGCAATATCTGCTGCACGATACATTGAAATATTTACAAAAGTTATGTGAAGTGAATGCCGGTTTTGTAACAAGCTCCTTTAAAAAAGAAGCGCTGAAACTTGTGCGTGATATCAGTGTAAAAGAATTGAAAAACCATAATGTTTCGCTTCCATTCCCTGTTGAAGATAAATTAGTTCAATTGTTTGCTTAATAAAAACGAGGTCTCACTTTAATCTTAGGGGTTCCGTTTAGAGGTGCTTTTCTGAAATTTAAAGCCGAAATGATAAACGTTTAGACATAGTGATTTGTATATTAAACACAAAAACTCACCGCATATTGGTGAGTTTTCGTGTTTAATACGGATGAAGACAGTTCCTATTGAAAAACCAAAGAAATAGGTCTTCATAAAGGAGATGAAGACCAAATCCTTCCGGAAAACCAGAGAAAGTGGTCATCATAATGACGATGATGACCAAATCCCTTCGGAAAACCAGAGAAGGTGGTCTTCATAAAGGCGATGAAGACCAAATTGAGAATATGGTCTTCATTGCAAATGCCATTTTTTCAACCAACCTTATCTGCTTAGCAATTTAGAAAAATATTAAAATTGACACTAAATCGACAATAATATTGACAGTAAATTTGACGATTTTCCTAATTGTATAATCACTTTTGTACTTCATAAAAAAGATGTCAATTGTTTTGTCAAAACCCATAAAAGATGTTAATAACCTTAATAAATAAAGAAAATGACGTATGCCAATTCACACGCCATTTCTTATGTCGTTTAGTAAGAATGCACCTCAAAACCGAACCCTTTGACTTTAATGTGGACCTCGTTTTTTATTGAATAACTGCTTGGCAGGCCAATCGATAGCCGTTGTTTACTTCATTCCCAAGCTTTTTATGCTCTAGTTGGTTGGGCTTCGATAGTCCTGGGGATTGCAGGACCTGAACCGTACATTGACCACAGGTTCCTTTTTGGCATTTATATTTGATGGGCTTTCCTTGTTTTAGAGCGGCATCAAGCAATTTCCCTTTAACAGGGGCAATTTCGAACCTATTCTCGCCTTGGAGCACGATTATTTTTTCAGAGTGAGGTTCTTCCCTAATCGTATCGGATTGCTGTTTAGGTTCTTCTTTTTCAAAAAGGGTACTTGAAGGTGGGTTCAGAACAGGCCCCAATGAACCCGGAATGAGTGAGCCAACCGTAAAAACTCGTTTGTTCACTCGTTAATCCCCTATTGCCTCTAGTGTGCAAATTGCCCCAGGACGTTTGATTCTTAATACTACGGTTTCATATACACGGAAAGGGTGATTCATCCCTTCCTGGCCCATGTAGGCTGTATCAAAATCCTCTGATACGGCAAGATCCAAGTTATTTCGGCCTGTATTAAGGATCACTCCCGTTTTCCCTTTTAAAACTGGTGATTGGAACACGCCATCTGTCACAAGCTCACGAATATGTTCAATCTCTAAGACATTGGTATCTTTATGAACACGATGTATTAGCGAATAAAGCTCTGGTGCTAGGACAAGTGCAAACGGTCCATGGTGGTTCATTTCGAGCAGTTTATTCCTTGCATCGACAATATCCTGAAAAGCGGTTCCTGATTCATACCATTCTCCAATCAAGTGCGTCAGCCGTCCTTGGACATTCATTATTCCTGGGATATCAAATTCTTTTGCCCCGTGAAAAATCATCTGGTCTTCCAGATTAGCGACGTCTCGAGCAGCATTAGCAGCTGGTGAGAAATCAATTGGAATATCGAGTACCTTGGTTTGTTCTATATCTCGCCAATATAGGATGAAATCCTTGTAGAGTAACGGAATTGTATGGTTTACCCGTTTACTTGTTTCGAATGTGGTATCAAAGGATCCCTGAAAGTCCATTTTCGCTTCTTGGTTTTCGATAAAGATGTCATTTGAGATGCTTTGCATACCTCGTCCGAGGGGGCCATATAGTTCGATAAAACGCCGGCCTATCAACTGTCTACGTGCTGTTTCGATGACAGTTTTGTCTAATTGGGCGAATTCTTGGTCTGTTATCGGTGAATCCGGAAATAATTGCGTTTTGTTCATGTTTCGATCCTCTCTTCTTTTTGTATTTATTTTGTGGTTGGTTTTATAGGTATGGATTCCGCCGATTTGAGCGAGGATTCCGCCAAACTTTGGAAGAATTCCGCCAAACTTGTTCGGGATTCCGCCAAGTTCTCAACTTATTCCGCCAAGCATCATAAATCGTATGAGTTTGAGTCTATTTACTTATGTAAGTACCGACTAAATTAAGCTCCCAACAGTAAACCCCTTTTTATATTTAGCTGAAGACACGACTGGGACAGCAGCCGATGTTGTAACTGACCGGTCTAAGTGGTCATGGTCGTGATCATGATGGGCATGCGGGTCTATGTAGTCATTATCAAAACGTTTATTAATCTCCAATAGCATCGCTTTTACCTGCTGATAATCTTGATAGGAGACCACCCGTAATTGGTTCAGCATTGTGCTGCGTTCTTCATCGGTAAAGCGAAATAAGGCTAAATCAAGATGTTCCACAAAATTATGTAACCCGAATTTTTCGAGGTTCAACTCTTGCAAGAGCCGATTAAATTCATTATTCGTCGGCGCAAAATCTTTCTCATCCTTTTCCTTTTCAAATTTACTGATAAGCGGAATGAGCTCAACTAAACGAGAAAGGCGCTGTTCCTCTTCTTCATAAATATGATGATAATAAAGCCGTTCATGGTCATCGGTGGCGTTCTGAATGACCGGATCCAACATATTCATAAATTTTTCAATCGCATCTTTGGTTGTCGTAAAAATTTGATAAAAAATCTTTAATTCCTCTTTCACAGTGTGCACCCCCGGATTTCAACTACTTCTCATTATTGACATTAGTGGATGCATTTAATACCTATTTGGCTGTAATTAAATTCCCTTTTGAAAAAATCACATGGCCTCTATTTTGACGCTTTTTTGGGAATAACTCTTCTTCCTTGAAACATAATAACAAAGGTTATACCAATACCTTTAGGAGGAGATAAAAAATGATGCAAAATCTACAGGGACAAATGCACCAAAATATGCACACAGGAAATGTACCGCCACAGTTAAATCACGGCGGCCATGAAGTGTTCGATGTCCACGAGGTGCTATCAGGAGCAATTGGGACATTAGATCAGTACATGATGTTACGCCAACACGTAAAAGACCCAGAATTACTTGATATTCTGGATCGTCAATATCAATTTATGCAGGATGAATATAACATCACTTTAGAATGCTTCACAACGGGGCAGGATCCTTCCAAACGGACACAAAGTTATAAAATGAACCAAGGGAATGATTTTGTTTATGGGTTAAAACCAGCTCAGCCGAAAAAGCCGCTACAATCCGTTTCTGAGCTTACCGATGAGTGCCTTTCCAGCATGATGCTTGGGTGTGTAAAATCAGGTGCATCGATGAAGACAATGGCAGCTCTAGAAGTTACAAATCCTGTTGTCCGCCGTGTACTAGCTGACTCTGTTCCGAATTGCATTGAAATGGCCTATGAAATCTCGATTTATCAAAATAAAAATCATTACTATCAAGTACCGCAACTAGCTCAGCAGGATATGACTCAACTGCTAAATTCCTTCGCCCCGGCACAAGGAATGCCACAAACTAACAATATGAGCATGAATGCAAATATGAATATGAACAACATCAATCATTAAAATGATGTCAGCATAAGACAAAAAGCTACCCTTCCTTTTCATTTTGAATGAAAGAAAGGATAGCTTTTTTCAGATATAAAAAAAGACCAGCAAATATGCTGGCCTTTTTTTCCACTATGTAGTGGAGACGGTGGGAGTCGAACCCACGTCCAAAGATATCGCCACTTAAGCTTCTACGAGTGTAGTCGATATATTGGTGTTTCGCTGATTCTTCTGCCTATCGACCGGCGTCCGGTCAGCTAGCCTGGTTGTTCTCTTCCTTCATCCTCAGGCGGTGGAATCCGGCGTAGCCCACTTAGAGTGAGTCCCTTACCCTACCACATGGGCAATGGAGGGAGGAACCGCTATGCAGTATTAAGCTGCGAAAGCGAGGTTGTTGTTAGTTTTGCCAGTTATGGCTTTGACGTTTTAACGAGGCCGATCCCCTCGACTCGCGACCTAAGCTCAAACTACCCCTGTCGAATCCGTAGCGTCCCCATATATAAAAGGAGCTGCAATCTAATGAAAGATTAAAGCTGTAGACGTTAGGATGCTCAACAATGTTCTTTGAGCAAAGTATCTCATCGCTAACTTAGCGACAAACTTATTATAACACACTGTAGGGATTTTTCAATTGTAAGTATCTGTAAAATAATTTCCAGTCTAGCAGACGACCAACCATATTACATCTTTTGGCGATCACGGAAGGCACGTTCAATTTCACGCTTGGCTTCTTTTTGCTTTAAGGATTCGCGCTTATCATAATTCTTCTTACCTTTCGCAAGCCCAATTAACACTTTGCAAAAACCATTCTTCAAATAGAGCTTTAATGGAACAAGCGAATATCCCGCTTCTTTGGTTTCTCCGATTAATTTACTAATTTCGCGTTTATGTAAAAGCAGTGTCCGTGTTCTTAATGGGTCGTGGTTAAAACGATTTCCTTGCTCATAGGGGCTGACGTGCATCCCGAATAGAATGGCTTCTCCATTTTGGATCCGTGCATAGGAATCCTTTAGATTTACTTTTCCGGCCCGAATCGATTTGATTTCTGTTCCCTGCAAGACAATTCCAGCTTCGTAGGTTTCTTCAATAAAATAGTCATGGTAAGCCTTTTTGTTTTGGGCAACCACTTTTCCTTCACCTTTTGGCATCTTTTTCACCTCATTCTTTGGATTTATTTTAACAGAACGCACTTGATAGGACAATGAAAAGGAGCCTTATAAAGGCCCCCTTACAATGTTCATTTATTTTTTCGCTTCGTACTTTTGTTTTTTGGCACATTATCATAAAATTTACGTTTCTTCTTCGCTTTATTACTTTGACCGCTGCCGCCTTCAGATTTGGCATTGGAATTGCCGCCTTGACTACGACCGCCGCCGCCTTGCTGTTTATTCCTCCGCGGCTTCTTGGTATCGCTGCCCGTACTGAAAACCTTTGGCGTTTCCGACCGTTCGCGACGAGGTGTACCTTTCATGCCCACAATTTCAAAATCAATCGCACGCTCATCTTTATTTACTTTTACAACCCGAATTGTAATTTCATCACCAATTCGGAACACATTTCCGGTTCGCTCACCAATCATGGCAAGATGACGCTCGTCATATCGATAATAATCATCGGTCATGTAACTAACATGGACAAGGCCTTCAATCGTATTTGGAAGTTCAACAAACATTCCAAAATTGGTCACGGAGCTGATAATTCCATCATACTCCTCACCAATTTTGTCAGCCATGTACTCTGCTTTCTTCAAATCGTCCGTTTCTCTCTCGGCATCCACCGAGCGTCGCTCCATTTTTGAAGAATGATCGGCAATTTCAGGTAAGCGTGCATTCCATTTTTCCTGCGTGGTTGAATCAAGCTTTCCTTCGATTAAGTAGGTCCGGATTAAACGATGAACAATTGTATCCGGATAACGACGAATCGGCGAGGTGAAATGGGTATAGAACTCTGTTGATAAACCAAAATGTCCAAGACTTTCTGGATCATATTTGGCCTGCTGCATCGAGCGAAGCATAACCTTCGAAACAACCATTTCCTCTGGCTTTCCTTGAACCTCTTCAATGATTTCCTGAAGGGCCTTTGGATGGACATCATTAGCAGTCCCTTTTACAATGTACCCGAAATTGGTGATAAACTCGAAAAATCTACGTAGTTTATCTTCCTTCGGATCCTCGTGTATTCGGTAAATAAACGGAACTTCCATCCAGTGAAAATGCTCTGCCACTGTTTCATTGGCAGCAAGCATAAACTCTTCAATTAATTTTTCAGCCACCGAGCGCTCACGAAGCACGACATCGGTCGGCTTTCCATCTTCATCAACTAGGACCTTTGATTCCTTAAAATCAAAGTCGATCGCTCCCCGCTTCATCCGTTTGTTTCGTAAGATAGCGGCCAGCTCTTCCATCATTTCGAACATGGGCACAAGCGGTTCGTATCTAGCTCGCGTTTCTTCATCATGTTCAGCAAGAATCATATTTACAGCATGATAGGTCATCCGTTCGGTTGTCTTAATCACACTTTGAAAAATTTCATGCGAAACAACGGCTCCCTCTGAGGTAATTTCCATTTCGCAGGATAGGACCAAGCGGTCTACCTTCGGATTTAAGGAACAGATTCCATTCGATAAACGATGGGGAATCATCGGGATGACTCGGTCGACTAAATACACACTCGTAGCCCGTTCTTCCGCTTCCAGGTCAATTGGCGTGCCTTCTTTTACATAATAGCTAACGTCTGCGATATGGACGCCAAGCTTATAGTTGCCGTTCTCAAGCCTTGTCACAGTTACCGCATCATCAAGGTCTTTAGCATCGGCCCCATCAATTGTGACAATCGTTTCATTTCGAAGATCGCGGCGATTGGCCAATTCACTTTCATCAATGGTGTCAGGCACCTCGTTGGCTTGTTTTAACACCTCGTCTGGGAAGGCCATTGGTAAGCCGTGCTTATGTATGACTGACAGGATGTCCACACCCGGGTCGTTTTTGTGTCCGAGAATGGTAATGACTTCGCCCTCTGCACTTTTTCGCCCCTCTGGATACGTAACCAGCTTAACAACAACTTTATGTCCCTCGACTGCCCCTTTGGACGCTGCCTTTGGAATAAAAATATCACTCGCAAATTTTTTATCATCCGGAATGACAAAGCCAAAGCTTTTGCTTTCTACATACGTTCCGACAATTTGCTGCACACCGCGTTCAATGATGCGGATAATACTTCCTTCCCGGCGCTGCCCAGCGCTTTCAGAGGAAACACGCGCTAAAACGATATCACCATGCATGGCTGTGTTGGTTTCATTTGGCGGGATAAAAATATCATCCATCCCTGGCTCATCTGGTGCCACAAAGGCAAATCCTTTGGCATGACCGATGAGCTTTCCGCGGATTAAGTTCATTTTCTCCGGAAGTCCGTAACGGTTGCTTCGCGTCCTGACAACTAAGCCCTTTTCCTCCATTTGCACGAGTGCTTTCACAAACTCCTTAAAATCACTAGAATCCTGGATGCCAAAGGCTGTTTCAAGTTCCTGAACGGTTAATGGTTTGTATGCTTCATCCTTCATATATTGTAAAACCTTATCAATATGCTTTTGTATATTATCTTCCAAACTAATCCTCCTTTGTGGGTGCTTTGTTAATCGCGCCAGTCGAGCTTTTCTAAAAAGGTATAGACATCCTCATGCAATTGTTCCCGTTCTTTGTCGAGCGTGATCACATGACCGGATTCTTCATACCATTTCAGTTCCTTCACAACTGATTCGATTTCATTGTAAATAATGTTGGCACTTTCTGTGTTTATCATTTTGTCATGACGTGCCTGAACGACAAACGTGGGCGCATAAATCATATCCACATTTTCGCGTACATCTGCGATTAATGCCTGTAATGCCTTTAACGTTTTCATTGGTGTTTTCTTAAACTCATTCATTTCCATTTCGATTTGCTCGTCTGTTTTTCCTTCACGTTTTTTAAATTCACGAGCATAATCAAGAATTCCTTCGTACATGACCTCTTCGCTTTTTATATGCATCGGTGCGCACATCGGTATAATGGCTTTTATAGGTACAGTGTATCCCAATTTCAAGGAAAATACGCCACCAAGAGACAATCCCGCTACGGCAATTTCTAAGTGGCCTTTATTTTTTAAAAATTCATAGCCTTTTAGTACGTCCTGCCACCAATCAGTTGGTCCTGTGTGAACAAGCTCTTCGGGTGGAACTCCATGACCCTTATAGTGTGGAGCATGACAAGTATAGCCTTTTTTTTCTAAAAAACGTCCTAGCATACGAACATCCGCTGAATTTCCGGTAAAGCCGTGTAACAGAAGAACTGCTCTTTTTCCTCCTGCAAAAGTAAATGGCTTAGGTGTAGCAACTTTCATGATAAAAACTCCCTTAATTTCAATTCATATAGTTTAGTTTTAACAAAGCAATGATGAACATTCCAGAAAAACGCTTATCTAGTCGGTATTTATTTTAATTAACCAAACAAAAAACCTGGCGCTTGAGGCCAGGTTTGAGTGTAAATAATTAGATTTTAAAGTAAGTTACTGCGATAGAAAGCAGGATAAATAATACTGCTAATACAATCGTAATACGATGTAGAATCAAGTCAAGTCCTCTTGCTTTTTGCTTGCCGAAAAGTGATTCAGCACCACCTGAAATGGCACCTGATAATCCAGCGCTTTTACCTGATTGAAGTATAACAACACCAATAAGTCCGATACTTACAATTACTAATAAGATTACAACTAATGTATGCATAAAGGCCACCTCCTGTTAGACGTACAATTCACAGTATATTAAATCTATCATATTTCATCGCTTAAAACAATAGTCGTTATTGTGTCTTATGGAATGATTAAAAAGGCACACATCCGAAAATGTGCGCCTTTGATATCGTGAAAAATTATTTGCTTAGGTTATAGAATGTTTTCTTCCCTAAGTATTGAGCTGTTTCACCTAATTGGTCTTCAATGCGAAGCAATTGGTTGTATTTTGCGACACGGTCAGTACGAGATGGCGCACCAGTCTTGATTTGACCAGCATTTGTAGCAACAGCGATGTCAGCAATGGTGTTGTCTTCTGTTTCACCAGAACGGTGGGAGATAACAGCAGTGTACCCAGCACGTTTTGCCATTTCAATCGCATCAAATGTTTCAGTAAGGGTACCAATTTGGTTAACTTTGATCAGGATGGAGTTACCGATTCCTTTTTCAATACCCTCTGCAAGTTTACGTGTATTGGTAACAAATAAATCATCACCAACTAATTGAACTTTTTTACCAAGGCGTTCAGTTAATAGCTTGTGACCTTCCCAGTCATTTTCATCTAAACCGTCTTCGATTGAAACAATTGGGTATTTAGATGAAAGTTCTTCGTACCAATCAACCATTTCTGCAGAAGTCTTCACAACACCTTCGCCAGCAAGATGGTATTTTCCATCTTCCTTGTTGTAAAACTCAGAAGATGCAGCATCCATAGCAAGCATAACTTCTTCACCTGGCTTGTAGCCAGCTTTTTCGATTGCTTCAACAATGGTTTGAAGAGCTTCTTCATTTGATCCTAGGTTTGGAGCGAAACCACCTTCGTCACCAACTGCTGTGTTAAGACCTTTGCCTTTAAGAACAGATTTTAACGTATGGAAAATTTCTGCACCCATACGAAGCGCTTCTTTAAAGTTTGGAGCACCAACAGGCATAATCATGAATTCTTGAATATCTACGTTGTTATCAGCATGCTCTCCGCCGTTAACGATGTTCATCATTGGCACTGGAAGCTGCTTTGAATTGAAACCGCCAAGGTATTGATATAAAGGAATATCTAAGTAATTTGCTGCTGCATGCGCAACCGCCATAGATACACCTAGGATTGCGTTTGCACCTAGTTTACCTTTGTTATCAGTTCCATCAAGTTCGATTAAAGCTTGGTCAACAGAAACTTGGTCAAGAACGCTGAATTCTTCGCCAACAAGATGTGGAGCGATAATTTCGTTTACGTTGTCCACTGCTTTTAGAACACCTTTACCAAGGTAACGTTCTTTGTCTCCGTCACGTAGTTCAACGGCTTCATATTCACCAGTGGAAGCACCACTTGGAACCATTGCGCGGCCAAAGGCACCTGATTCAGTAAATACTTCAACTTCAACAGTAGGGTTACCACGGGAATCTAATACTTCACGAGCGTATACGTCTGCAATAAATGGCATTTAAAAATCTCTCCTTAAAAATTAAATTGTTTTTTCGTTTACTTTATTAATGATGTCCCAGTCATTTCGGCTGGCTTTTCAAGACCTAATAAGTCTAACATAGTTGGCGCTAAATCCCCAAGGATTCCACCGTCACGCAATTGAATTCCTTGTTTTGTCACAATTACCGGCACTGGATTTGTCGTATGTGCTGTCATTGGATCGCCTTCAGGTGTGATTACTTCATCAGCATTCCCATGGTCAGCGGTGATAATCACAGATCCGCCTTTTTCAAGAATCAAATCAACGATTTTTCCAAGACACTCATCGACAGTTTCAATTGCTTTAATTGTTGGCTCAAGCATACCTGAATGCCCTACCATGTCTGGATTCGCGAAGTTCAGTAAAATGGCATCAAACTTGTCCGCCTGAATTTCTTTAAGGAGTGCGTCAGTCACTTCGTAAGCACTCATTTCAGGTTGAAGATCATAGGTTGCCACCTTCGGAGAGTTGATTAAAATCCGCTCTTCGCCAGGGAACTTCTCTTCACGTCCACCGCTCATAAAGAACGTGACATGCGGGTATTTCTCGGTTTCGGCAATTCTTAATTGCTTCATATTATTTTGCGATAAGACTTCACCAAGGGTGTTGTCTAAGTTCGTCGGTTTAAAGGCAACATATCCATCCACTGATTCACTGAAATGGGTTAAGCACACGAAGAATAAATCTTTCGGATGCTTCGGCCCGCGGTCAAAGGAGCGGAAGTCTTCATTTGTAAATGTATTAGAAATCTGAATTGCCCGGTCCGGACGGAAGTTATAGAAAATAACAGCATCATTGTCCTGAATCGTTGCAACCGGCTGGCCATCTTCTTTAGTGATGACAGATGGAATGACGAATTCGTCAAAAATTCCATGAGAATAAGAATCCTCAACCACTTCTAATGGATTCGTATAGGTAGGGCCATCACCATAAACCATGGAACGGTAAGATTTCTCGACACGTTCCCAGCGCTTATCACGGTCCATAGAGTAGTATCTCCCTGAAATCGTAGCAAATTCACCCACACCGTATTCCTTCATTTTATCCAGTGTCTGTTGAATAAATTTAGCTGCTGTTTTCTGACCGACATCGCGGCCGTCAAGGAATGCATGCACGTATACCTTTTCGACGCCTTCTTCTTTTGCCAGTTTCAGCAGAGCAAACATATGTTGAATATGGCTGTGAACACCGCCGTCTGACAATAATCCGAATAAATGAAGGGCTGTGCCGTTTTTCTTCACGTGCTCCATCGCACCTGTAAAGGTTTCATTTTTTTCAAATTCACCTTCACGAATGGCAATGTTCACTCGTGTTAAGCTTTGGTAAACAATTCGACCGGCACCAATGTTCAAGTGACCAACCTCTGAGTTACCCATTTGACCTTGTGGCAGACCGACTGCCTCACCAGAAGCTGTTAAATGAGAATGTGGATACTCGCTCCAAAACCGATCAAAATTAGGCTTTTTCGATTGTGCGACTGCATTCCCTTTTGTTTCGCCCCTGCATCCAAAACCATCAAGGATGATGAGAGCAACTGGAGATTTACTCATAGCTGCCTTCCTCCAGTAATTGTAAAAAGGATTGTGCTTCAAGGCTGGCTCCACCTACTAATGCACCATCGATATCTGGTTGTGCCATGTATTCTTTAATATTTTCTGGTTTGACACTGCCGCCATATTGAATTCTTACCGCATCGGCAACGTCTTGCGAGAATTGTTGTGCAACTACTTGACGGATATGGGCACAAACTTCATTTGCATCAGCTGAAGTGGAAGATTTACCAGTTCCAATCGCCCAAATCGGTTCGTAGGCAATAACCGTTTGCTTAACTTGATCATCAGTTAAACCAGTTAATGCTTTCGCAACTTGGTCTCCAACTAATTGGTTAGTTTCACCATTTTCACGCTGTTCTAGTGTTTCACCACAGCATACGATCGGAGTTAAATTATATTTAAAGGCTGCAAGAGCTTTCTTGTTTACAGATTCATCTGTTTCATTGAACATTTCCCGGCGTTCTGAGTGTCCGATAATGACATATTGAACTTCAAGGTCAGCAAGTGCTTTCGGGCTGATTTCACCTGTAAATGCTCCGCTTTCTTCAAAGTGCATGTTTTGAGCTCCAATTTTCACATTGCTGCCTTGTGTGGCTTCGACAAGACTTTGTAAAAATAAAGCAGGCGCACAAATAACGGATTCCATTTTTTCTGGAGCAGGTACAAGTCCTTTTACTTCCTCTGCAAAGCTTTTTGCTTCAGAAAGTGTTTTGTTCATTTTCCAGTTACCTGCAATAATTGGTTTACGCATACTGGCACATCCTTTCATGTTTTAAACTTATTTATCGTTCAGCGCAACTACACCTGGGAGTGCTTTACCTTCAATAAATTCAAGGGAAGCGCCGCCCCCTGTGGAGATGTGGCTCATTTTGTCTGCTAAATTGAATTTTTCAACAGCTGCTGCTGAGTCTCCGCCGCCAATAACTGAATATGTACCTTCTGCTTCAGCAAGTGCTTCGGCAACGGCTTTTGTGCCGCCAGCAAATTTATCAATTTCAAATACACCCATTGGTCCATTCCAAATTACTAGTTTTGATTTTTGAATGACGTCACGATAGATCTCAGCTGTTTTCGGTCCAATATCAAGTGCTTCCCAATCAGCAGGAATTTCCTCAATCGCAACTACTTTGGAATTAGCGTCTGCAGAGAAATCATCTGCAACGACAGCATCTACAGGCATATAGAAATTAACACCCTTTGCCTTAGCTTTTTCAATAAACGATTTTGCAAGATCAATTTTGTCTGCTTCAAGAAGTGATTTACCCACTTCATGGCCCTGTGCTTTGATAAATGTATAAGCAAGACCGCCGCCAATAATTAAGTTATCGACTAATTCTAAAAGATTTTCAATAACACCAATCTTGTCCTTTACTTTGGCTCCACCGATAATCGCTGTAAATGGGCGTTCCGGATTAGAAAGTGCTTTACCAAGTACATCGAGTTCTTTTTCCATCAAAAGACCTGAAACAGCTGGCAGAATATGAGCAATACCTTCAGTTGAAGCATGGGCACGGTGTGCAGCACCAAAGGCATCGTTTACATAAACATCAGCTAATTCTGCAAAAGATTTCGCCAACTCAGGATCATTCTTTTCCTCGCCAGGGTAGAAACGGACATTTTCAAGCAGTAGGACATCGCCTTCCGTCATTGTCTCTATCAACGCTTTTACAGAATCACCATAAGCTTCATCTGCCTTCTTCACGTCTTTACCAAGCAGTTCAGATAATCTGACACCGGCTGGAGTTAAGCGCATTTCTTCGACTACTTTTCCTTTTGGACGGCCGAAGTGGCTGGCTAAAATCACCTTCGCACCTTGTTCTACTAAGTATTGAATCGTTGGCAATGCCGCACGGATCCGCGTGTCGTCCGTAATTGCACCATCCTGCATAGGAACGTTAAAATCCACTCGGCAAAATACGCGTTTACCTTTTACATCGACATCTTTGAGAGTTTTCTTATTCATAAAGGACCTCCGAAAGTTTGGTATGAAGAAAATGAATTATCTAAAATCAGTAAAAAAAGGGGAGGGGGGCATATACTCCCCGCTCCCCTTTGGAAAACCTTTGTAATGTTCAACTTCTTATGATTGACAACCAATCATCGTCCGTTCCGATATATTAAAGTCCTTTTTGTGCAAGGTAGTCAACAAGGTCTACAACGCGGCTAGAGTAGCCAACTTCGTTATCGTACCATGATAATACTTTTACCATATTGCCTTCAAGAACCATTGTTGATAATGCATCAATTGTAGAAGAAGCAGTGCTTCCGTTATAGTCAGTAGAAACCAATGGAAGTTCGCTGTAAGCTAAAATTCCTTTTAATGGACCTTCAGCAGCTGTTTTTAATGCTGCGTTAACGTCTTCAGCTGTTACGTCTTTTTCTAACTCCATAACTAAATCAACGATTGAAACGTTTGGAGTTGGAACACGCATTGCCATACCATTCAATTTACCCTTAAGTTCTGGTAGAACAAGAGCAACTGCTTTGGCAGCACCAGTTGAAGTTGGGATCATGTTCTCAGCTGCTGCACGTGCACGACGGTAATCCTTGTGTGGTAAGTCAAGGATTTGTTGGTCATTTGTATAAGAGTGAATCGTTGTCATCATACCGCGTTTGATTCCGAATGTATCATTCAATACTTTCGCAAACGGTGCAAGACAGTTTGTAGTACAAGAAGCATTAGATAATACGTGGTGGTTATTTGCATCATATTGATCTTCGTTAACACCCATTACGATTGTGATATCTTCGTTATCTGCTGGAGCAGAAATGATTACTTTTTTCGCACCTGCTTCAAGATGTTTCGCAGCATCCTCACGCTTTGTGAAACGGCCAGTTGATTCAACTACTACGTCCACGCCAAGATCGCCCCAGCCTAATTGTGCTGGATCGCGTTCTGCAATAACTTTCACTTTGTGTCCGCCAACTACTAGGTATTCGCCATCAACAGTAACATCTTCTTGTAGAGTCCCGTGAACAGTGTCATATTTTAGAAGATGTGCAAGCATATTTGCATCAGTTAAGTCATTAATTGCAACGATTTCCACATTGCTATTTCCTAAAGCCGCACGAAATACGTTACGACCGATACGTCCAAATCCATTAATACCAACTTTTACTGACATGATAAATTTCCTCCTTTAATTGGGTAAGGATGTTTTTTATTTTAAAAAGGATTTACCCTTTTAATAACTTTCTCGCTGCACCTTCATCTGTGATTAAAATCGTCGATGCTGGTGCTTGTTTTAAGTATGCCTTGATGGCCTTAGCCTTGGAACTCCCGCCTGCAACCGCGATGACATTTGGAATGCCAACCAGATCTTCTAACTGCAGGCCAATCGTTAATACCTTGTGAACAATTTCGCCTTGTTCATTAAAATAATAGCCAAAAGCTTCACCCACAGCCTTGCTGCTTTCAAGCATACTTAGAATCTCAGGGTTGGTTTTTCGCCGTTCAGCCATTGTGATAGCATCTCCAATTCCATGAAGAACCATGCTAGCTGATTTAATTAGTTTTAATACTTCATGAATGTCAGGTTCTCTGATAAGCGATTCGTAGATATCTGTACTGACCTGATCAGGAACATAGAACACTCGATGTTTGGATTGGGTGTTTCTGGACATAATCGAACAAATCGTATTTGCCTGATTCTGAACATCCTCGCCTACTCCGCCTCTTGCTGGTACAAACAGTAATTCCTTTTGGGTAAGCTCTGGTGATAGTCTTTCTGCGATAGCAGCCATCGTTGAACCGCCAGTTACAGCAATGATATTTTTTCCGCTGAGAAGCTTTTTCATGCAAATAGCACTTGCCTTGCCAAGCTCACCTTTTACCATGGGCGATTCATCACTATCGCCAGGTACAATGACGACCTTTTTAATGCCGAGCTTGTGCTTCAATTCCAACTCCATCACATCAATACCCTTTAACTCACGCATAAAGCCTTCCAAGTCTTCAAGCAAATTTTTCCCTTCAGGTGTTAAACTCATTCCCACATTATTCGTGTAGATTAAATTTTGCTCCCTTAGGAAATCAACTTCACCGCGAAGGACTCTTTCGGTATACCCGAGACTGACTGCTAAACTCCGTCTTCCTACCGGCTGCATAAAACCAATGTACCTTAGGATAGAATATCTCTTCTGTAGGACCTGCAGGAGGTCGGGTAATAATCTTTTTTGGATATCGATTAATGACTGCATGAATCTCATGCTCCTTTATTATATGTAGTTGGTCTCAAAATGTCCACCATAGACAAATTATGTCCCACTACATTCAAAAAAAATCACCCCTGCTACGTTTTTTATTGTAACAGGAGTGAAAATCTATTTCAACTATTAAAATTGGCTTTTTTTTCATGCAAACGGTTACTTATGTCAAATTTGTTAATTACACCGAATCCTGCTTCTACTCCGTCAATATAAACAACTGGAATCATTAAACCATATTGTTCGGTTAATTCATCACTGGATTCAATATCAATTTCTTCTAAGGCAAACTCCGAGTCTTTGTTTATCTCTAGAAGTGTAGACTTTGCCTTGTCACATAGGGGGCAGCTTTTCCTTGTATATAATGTGATTGTTGTTTGCTCCATCGTTTTTGTTCCTTTCATTCAAACCTTTTTCTTTTCGAAGAGGAGGGAATTCCCAATTGATCCCGGTACTTAGCGATCGTCCTTCTTGAAACCACCATACCTTCCTCTATTTTTAAATGTTCGACAATTTCTTGATCAGATAGCGGTTTTTGTTTATTCTCTTTTTCTATTAATGTCGCAATTTTCTTCTTTACCTGTGTGGAAGATGTATTTTCATCATCCGAAACGGTTTGTATGGTACTTGTAAAAAATGTTTTCAACGCGAACGTCCCAATCGGTGTTTGCACATACTTTTCCCGGACTGCTCGGCTGACGGTGGATTCATGGATATCAAGTTCTCCAGCAACTTCCTTCATCGTCAACGGCACTAAGTATTGTGACCCTTTTTGGAAAAATGAAGCCTGTTTTTCAATGATTTTTGCTACAACCCTTGTCAACGTCTCTTTACGCTGTTCAATGCTTTTTTGGATCCACTGGTAATCCTGGAGTTTATCTTGTAGAAAGCGGCTTACCTGTTGGTCTTGGTCTTTGAATTTATGATAATACTGCTCATTGAGGCTAATCCTTGGCAGCGATTCATCAGACATCCGTACGGTTAGTCCCTCGCTTGATTGCTCAACGATTGCATCTGGGATAATATACGTGGTTGCTTCTTTTCCTAAAATGGCCCCAGGCTTAGGATTCAATGTTTGAATTTGATCGTATACATCTTGTATATCCTTAAGGGTTACCTTCAGTTCTTTAGCAATTTTCTTCCACTTCTTTTCGGCGAATGGAATGAAATGATCGCCAATTATTTTTTGCGCGAGTTCGTTATCTGGATTTAGATAATATATTTGCATCAATAGGCACTCTTGAAGGTTTCTTGCCCCGATGCCTGCTGGCTCCAGTGTTTGGATAATGGCCAAGCATTCTTCAACTGAATCTTCCATTACACTTAGGTTTTTGGCGATTTCGCTAAGGTTCCCAATAAAGTAACCGTTTTCATCTAAATTTTGGATAAGATGGCGTATCACACTTAATTGTTCCACCGTTAGGTTCGTTATTTTTATTTGAGACAGTAAATAATCTTCAAGCGAAAATGGTTTGTCAGCAATTTGATCAATCCAGTCCTTTTCCGCTTTTTGGTGTTTGCGACGATTACGGTCAATGAGCGGATTCATTGGCTTGATATTGCCATTTTCAACCTGCAAAAGGGGATTTTCAAGTGCCTTATCTTCTAAAAAAGCAGTTAACTCATGGGCAGAGTACTGCAACAATGCAATGGCCTGCGATAGCTCCTGTGTCATCGCCAATTTTAATGTTTGCTGCTGCCATAAACCGGCCTTCAAGTTCATTCGTATCCCCCCTGTTTACTATTTTACACGATAGAGGGAATTTCGGGTATTAGAAAATGATATTCGAGGATGGAAGAAAGCCTTTTTGAGGAATAAAAGCTAAGTGGTTTTTGGATGAAGTTTTGGTTTTGTGCCGATTTCCGGTGGTTTTGTGCCGATTTTCCGTTTTATGTGCCATTTTTGAAAGGTTTTGTGCCATTTCGAGCATGTTTTGTGCAATTAACCTTTTATTGGAAAATCGAAACCTTTTTTCAAAATAAAAAACCCCCTGTTTTAAAAAAACAGGGGGTTTTCATGATGCGCTCGGCGAGAATCGAACTCACATTTTAAGCTTCGGAGGCTTACGTGCTATCCGTTGCACCACGAGCGCAAATATTAGCGACTTACATATTATATGCCAGGTTCCTTCACATTGCAAGCAAAGAATTGTTTAAAATAGTCAGGAATGGTTATGCTGAATTAGGGAAAGTTGTCGAACATTTTTAAAGAGGTATTGTTTGACCTTTATTGACCATCAGTGTATGATAACTATACATATTACTTTTATCTTTACAATCAAAGGAGGAAGAAAAATGAATTTGATCCCTACAGTTATTGAACAAACAAACCGGGGCGAGCGTGCTTATGACATTTATTCCCGTCTGTTAAAAGACCGGATTATTATGCTTGGTAGTGCGATTGATGACCATGTGGCGAACAGCATTGTAGCACAATTATTATTCCTTGAAGCGGATAACCCTGAAAAAGATATTTCTTTATATATCAACAGCCCAGGCGGCAGCATCACCGCAGGTATGGCTATTTTTGATACCATGCAATTCATCAAACCAAAGGTACAAACTATTTGTATCGGTATGGCCGCATCCATGGGTGCCTTCTTGCTAGCAGCAGGTGAAAAAGGCAAGCGTTATGCACTTCCAAATGCTGAAGTCATGATTCACCAGCCACTAGGCGGTGCACAAGGACAAGCAACTGAAATCGAAATTGCAGCAAAGCGTATCCTTTTCCTTCGCGAAAAATTAAATGGAATTTTAGCCGAACGGACTGGACAGTCGCTTGAAGTAATCAGCAAAGATACAGACCGCGACAACTTCATGACAGCAGAACGTGCAAAAGAATACGGTTTAATCGACCATATCATCACTCGTAATTTAATCGAAGATGAGAAAAATAAAAATAAATAAGTACAAGGAAGCAATCGGCATCTAGCCGGTTGTTTTTTTTGCTAAAAACCAAAAAAGGCCGGTTCCAATTGGCTCCGGTCCTCTTTCAGATCAATGTTCTTTTTGGATAAAATCAGCTAATGCTTCAATAGCAGATGCTTCATCATCGCCATCTGCTACTATATCAATCATGACACCTGAGCCAACAGCCAAGCTCATTAAGCCCATTATGCTCTTTGCATTTACTTTCTTGCCATCCTTCTCTAGGAAAATATCCGCAGAAAATCGGTTGGCTTCCTGAACAAAAAGAGCCGCAGGTCGTGCTTGAAGACCCGTTTTTAATTTTACTTCCACTTGTTTCACTAACATTACACAATTCCTCCTCATTGTTTTTTACTCTATTTTTCTTGGAGCTTTGTACATAATTATTATCTTCAGGTTAGTCTTCACTCGATACATGTTATGTCTTTCACATGTTATCTTATACCTATGTTATTGTACAATAGGATAATCTACTCTCGAGTCACCATATCCCCTGCGCGCAATTTCTCAGCAATCGCATCAATTTTTCTCAAGCGATGATTAATCCCTGATTTACTGATCGCACCACCGGAAACCATTTCCCCCAATTCCTTAAGGGTCACGTCTGTATAATTCAAACGGAGTTCTGCAATTTCTCTCAACTTTTCTGGTAAAATTTGCAGCCCGACCGTTGCATTGATATAGCGGATATTCTCGACCTGCCGAATAGAGGCACCGATCGTTTTATTAAGGTTGGCGGTCTCACAGTTTACGAGACGATTGACTGAATTCCGCATATCTCGAACAATTCTTACGTCTTCGAAGCGAAGAAGGGCGTTATGGGCACCTGCAACATTTAAAAACTCGGTAATCTTTTCCGCTTCTTTTAAATAGGTGATATACCCTTTTTTGCGCTCGAGAGTTTTGCTATTTAGTCCAAATGTATTCATCAATTCGCATAAAGAGTCATTATGTTCTTTATAGAGCGAAAAAATTTCCAAATGATACGAAGATGTTTCCGGGTTATTGACGGAACCGCCAGCTAGAAATGCACCGCGTAGATAAGAACGCTTACAACATTTCTTTTTTACAAGCTCTGGTGAGATATCATGGATGATGGTAAAACCCTCACCAATAATTTTTGTATCCTCGAGAATTTCTTTAGCCTGATGGGATAATCGGACAATATAGACGTTGTTCTTTTTCAGACGCATCTTTTTCCGAACAAGTAATTCTACCTGGACATCGTAACTCTTTTTTAATAATGTGTAGATTCTTCTGGCAATCGCAGCATTTTCGGTTTGAATATCAACAACTAACTTACGATTTGAGAATGAAAGGGAACCATTCATCCGGATTAAAGCGGATAGTTCCGCTTGAATGCAGCACGTTTTCACTTCCAAGTTAGTTAATTCTTTTTTCGTTTCCGAAGCGAAAGACATCCCTTCACCCCCCTTAAAAAACAAAGCGTTTTTAGTAAGTACTATATTTACGTTTCATAACGCTTTTTGGTTTCAATTAAAAGCAAATTATATAAAATTTCTGCAACCTTTTTCGGATCATGTCTTAGCGCACCATTTTCCTGATAAGCGATGTCCGCATGAACAACTTCTAGTCCTAATTCAAATAGGCGCGGCAGATCATATAGAACAGGGTCAGCCAGTTCTTCATTATATCGGAGCTGAATATCCTGTGGTATCTCTTCATTATTTACAAGAATCGTATTAATAAAAGCACAGCTCATATGATCATATAAGGCCTTTACATGATCACTCGCAGTAAAGCCATGGGTTTCCCCAGCCTGGGTCATCAAATTACAAATATACACCTTTTTAGCGTGTGACCGGCACAACTCATCCCCGATTCTTGGAACGAGCAGGTTTGGCAGAATACTTGTATATAGGCTCCCTGGCCCAATGATGATTAAATCAGCCTGACGGATGGCTTGAATCGTCTCTGGTAAGGGACGAATATTTTCCGGCGTCATAAACACTTTTTTAATTCTCTTACCCGAGTATGGAATTTTTGATTCCCCTGAGACAATCGTTCCATCTTCCATTTCAGCATGAAGGACGACACTCTGATTTGCTGCAGGCAGGACTTTACCATGAACATTTAAGATCTTACTCATTTCCTGAATCGCGTGGACAAAATTACCCGTGATTGAGGTCATTGCCGCCAAGATTAAATTTCCAAGCGAGTGTCCGGAAAGCTCATTCGATGTTTTAAACCGATGTTGAAACATTTCTTCAACGAGCGGTTCGACATCTGATAAGGATGCTAACACATTGCGAATATCTCCAGGAGGTGGAATATGCAAGTCTTCACGCAAGCGTCCTGAACTGCCGCCGTCATCCGCGACTGTCACAATGGCGGTAATATCCACAGGAAACTGTTTTAATCCACGCAATAAAACTGGCAATCCTGTTCCCCCGCCAATGACGACAATTCGAGGCTGTCCGTAAATGCTCATGTTGTTTTTTCCTTTCTCCTCTCAATGTCACGATGGGATATACATGTCTTATAGTCTTGTTGGAAAAATTTACCCAGATGTTCAGCAAGCGTCACTGAACGGTGCTGTCCGCCTGTACAGCCAATCGCAATCACTAATTGCGCTTTTCCTTCTCTTTTATAATGAGGCAGCATAAAAGAAAGCAGGTCGGTTACTTTTTCCAAAAACTTATGCGTTTCATTCCACTTTAATACATAACTGGAAACATCCTCATCAAGCCCCGTTTTAGGTCTCATATGCTCGATATAATGTGGATTTGGTAAGAAACGCACATCAAACACAAGGTCCGCATCAATAGGAATTCCATACTTAAAGCCAAATGACATGACATTGACAGTAAAGAGTGATTGTTTATTCGCCGTAAATTCCGTTAATATTTTCTCACGAAGTTCCCGCGGTTTCATCTGGGAAGTATTGTAAATCAATTGAGCCCTGCCTTTAAGTTCTTCAAGAAGTTCACGCTCAAGCGTAATTCCTTCAAGTGGCAGGCCTGTCGGTGCTAACGGATGCGACCGCCTTGTCTCTTTATATCTGCGCACTAATGTTGAATCATCCGCATCTAAAAATAAGATCTGCGGGGCCACCCATGAAGTTTCTGCCAGTTCATCCAATGCTTTAAATAGATGATCAAAGAATTCTCTTCCTCGCAGGTCCATAACAAGGGCAACTTTATTCATCTTATTCCCGGATTCCTTCATAAGTTCGAGGAATTTTGGAAGCAATGTTGGAGGCAGATTATCGACACAGAAGAAACCTAAATCTTCAAAACTTTGAATGGCTACAGTTTTTCCTGCACCAGACATTCCTGTAATAATCACCATTTGAATGTCACTTGCAGCACCGGTACTCATTATTAATTCCCCCTATTAGTTAGCTTGGATCTAATCGATAACTGATTAGTTGAAAGTCTTTTGTATAAGTAAAAGTACCGTAAATAATTCCTTTTCCATGAATCATATAATCAAGAATATGATAATCGCCAGCAGCCATTGGCAAATTTTTCAATTGATCAATCATTTGCCATTCAAGCTTACCTTCTTCGGATTCGTCTAAATCGATGCCGTCCGCATCAGTTGCTACAAACGTAAACATCATCCACTCGGAAAGAAGCTGGTCGTTTTCCTTCATAATCATTGTAAAAATCCCTTTTAGTTGTGGATTTTTCAAATAGATTCCCGTTTCTTCACGATATTCCCTGATGCAGGAGTCTCGAACCGATTCGCCCGGCTCCATTTTCCCACCAGGAGCAACCCACCAGCCGCGGCGTGGTTTTTGCAGCAACAATATTTTTTCGTCTCTTATCAATACACAATTGGTGACACGCTGCACAACATTCACCCTCTTAATAAAGCATATATGTTTTTAGCAGTCTTCGAAAAAGCATTCGCTTGTCCTTTTTGAAAAAGGACCCTTTCAAAGTTTACTCGAAATACAAAAGAACCCTCTATAACTTTAAATTCATTCTTTTTATTATACTATTTTTAGGATACAGTCACAATGAATACAAATTTGATATTTCTGTAATTATTATTATAGTTAGTCACTATTGCTAACATACTTTTTATAAATATACTTATGAGCAGATCTGCCTAAAAAAATAGCACAGGCTACGGGCCTGTGCATGAAAGGAATATATTTTTTAAAGGGGGTCAATTACTACTTTTATCATACCCTAACAATATTTCACTACTGTTACAAGAGAATTAAAACAGAGTTACGTTTTTGTAAAAAACAATGGAAGATTTTTTAGCTTCTGCTTTTTTGTTTTAATTCTTCTTTAAGCTCCTCAACAAAATGCTGGGCACTTTGAGCGGCAATACTGCCATCTCCCGTTGCAGTCACAATCTGGCGTAACGTTTTTTCCCGAATATCACCAGCTGCATAAATTCCCGGTACCTTCGTTTCCATGCGGTCATTTGTTTCGATATAGCCATTTTCATTGGTAATTCCTAGGCTTGTAAATGGTTTCGATAATGGCACCATGCCGATATAAATAAAGACTCCGTCAGCCGGTAATACTTGCTCTTCGCCATTTTCTGTGGAAACCAATGTCACACTTCCAACTTTACCATCTTTGTCATTAATCGACTTAATCGTGTGATTCCAAATAAAATCCACTTTCTCATTAGCAAAAGCTCGGTCTTGAAGAATTTTTTGAGCACGAAGCTCAGCACGGCGATGAACGATAGTTACTTTGGAAGCGAAACGGGTTAAATAAACCCCTTCTTCAACGGCAGAGTCCCCGCCGCCAATCACATAAAGCTCTTTTCCTTTAAAGAAGGCCCCATCACAAACAGCACAATAGGATACACCGCGGCCGCCCAGTTCTTTTTCACCTGGAACACCAATTTTCTTATACTCTGCACCCGTTGTAATGATAACCGCGTACGCTTTATATTGTTTTGATCCAGCAACGACAATTTTATAGTCACCATGATCAATGATTTCCTTGATATCACCATAAGCGTATTCTGCGCCAAACTTTTTTGCATGTTCGAACATCTTTGTTGATAAATCCGGACCTAAAATACTTTCAAAGCCTGGATAATTTTCAACGTCCTCGGTATTGGCCATTTGCCCGCCCGGCATCCCGCGCTCAATCATCAGTGTCGAAAGGTTTGCACGAGATGTATAAACAGCCGCTGTCATCCCCGCAGGGCCAGCACCGGCAATAATGACGTCATAAATTTTTTCTTCAGACATATTTTGTCACTCCTTAATAGAAAAGCGGAAGCGCCTTGGTCAGGGGCGAAAAGCATAAGACGAGCCGGCGGGAAGGTTGTTCTTTACCTTCTCGTCGGATTGGCTTAGACCATAGAGCCCCTAGGCGCTGCAGCTAGACAGTAATATAAAAAAATACGATTAAGTATATTGTTCCCTTACTTAATCGTATATAACAATCGTTTTATCGTCCACCAATATGCTTAATTCAAATAGCTATTCACTATTTTTACATATTTGCCAATCGTTGCTGAGGAAATCCCATAGCGTTCAGCAACTTCCTGCTGGGATACCTTTTCACTCCGCAGCTTGTGCCACATATACTCAACTGCGCCAGCCCAGGCCCGTTTATTTTTCAAACGAACCTTAGCTTTGGAAACCTCGACATACACGGAAAACCACATGAGGTATAACCCAGCCTCAATGGTGCCAATTGGTTGATGGGTTTCATAAAAAAGCTCGGCAATTTCTTGTGCATCCGAAGTTTTGGATGGTTTTCCCGATCTGATTAACGAGATATAATCCTTTTCCAAGGCCGTAAATTTTTGGTTTTTAAAAAGCCGTTTAGAGGTGATAATTTCCTCTTTTTTACTTGAAACGGTCGTTAGGAAAAGGGCAAATAAGCGCTCTTCTACATAGTCGCTTTCAAGCTTTTGAAAAATAGATCCGGTAAGGTCCTCAAAACCATTAGCTGATGCGTTTTCTTTATTCCATGGTTCAGAGCCTTCTTTGTCAGGATTAAGGTCCAGCACCTTTTTCCAGATGCTTTTTGCAAAATTTTCATGGCCTGTGAAATAGGCCGAATAAGAAAGCCAATAATAATACGGACCATCGCCATCAAAGCCATGTTTATATAATTTTTTCAGCCATAAATAGGCAAGTTCATATTCACCAACCAAAGCAAACGAGGCACCCAGCTTAAATTGCTGTTCACTAAGAAGCGGTTGAATTTTCTTCAATGTTGCAATCAACCCAGCCACATTCTTTGATTGGCCCTGATAATGAGCAAATACAAGTCTGTTACAAAGAGCATGGAGATTTCCCGGATTTCGCTCCAACACATCGTCTAAGATAGATTCCGCCTTTTCTGTTTTGCCTAGATAGAAATAAGCGAGCGCCAAGTTATTGTATGCCGACCAGTACTCCGGATAATCTTTGACCACATCATTTAACAGCTCAATTGCTTTTGGAAAGTAACCTGACTCCAGCAGGTCACGAGCTTGTTCTTGTTTGACAATCAGGTCATCCTGCGGATAAAGTTCATCCTCAAGATCCTCTGACTCAAATGTTAATACATCAAGCAAATCCTCTGTATCTTCGCTAAAATCACCATCTGGATCAAGCTGTAAATACAGCTTGGCGTGGTGATAAGCATCTTTAAAAAATCCCAAATGGGCATAATTATTCGCCAAAAAGTAATGGCATTCCACCATTTCTTGATCTAGTTCTTCAAGGATGAGGTGCAAGAGCCGGTTGGAATTTTCAAACTCGCCAAGTTCTGTTGACACGATCGCCAACTGGCATATAATCATCGGTTCACCCGGCTCAAGCTGCATCGCTCGCCCAAGATATTTTTTTGCTTTTATAAAATCACGTCGATGGAATGCCTTTAAACCCTTCGTGAAATAATATTCCCCCGTAGGAACAAATGAAAGTAATTTTCCCATATGCATTCTTGCTTTCGCGTCTTTACCCATGAAGCCCTCCACATTTTTAACATAACTAAGGTAGTATACCACATCATGGAGTTGTTCGAGAAGGGATTGAGGCTTTTAAAAGTAGGAACTTAGTGCAATCCCCCTTACTATCGCAAAAGTTAGGAAATGTGTCCTTAATCTTTCGGATTTTACATAAGTTTCTAGTAAATGTCGTAAGTTTTCAAATATGGGTAGTAAGTGGCGAAAAAAATGTAGTAAGTTTCTAAAATAATGTGGTAAGTGGCGGGAAATATGTCATAAATGCCGGGAAATTTGTAATAAGCGCCTCCATACCTTCAAATATAAAAAGAAACCGGTCTATTTACGACCGGTCCTTGTGTCTTTCCTCTAATGTTCTCAAAATATCTTTGAATGGGAGGCCTTGTTCCACCAGCAATACCTGTAAGTGATAAAGCAAATCTGCCGCTTCCCATCTTAGCTCCTCAGGGTCACGGTTTTTAGCAGCGATAATTACTTCGGCCGCTTCTTCACCGACCTTTTTCAAAATCTTATCGACGCCTTTTTCAAAAAGATAGGTTGTGTATGCCCCTTCTGGCCGCTCACGTTCACGTTCGACGATCACTTTTTCAAGCGATTGCAGGATCTGATAATCGGCCAAGCTCGAAGTCCCCTTAAATCCACGTTCAGAAAAACAACTCACCGCACCCGTATGGCAGGCAGGACCTTTTGGATAGACAAGCACTAATAATGCATCTTGATCACAGTCATAGTTGATGCTAACAACCGTTTGCGTATTGCCGCTTGTCGCTCCTTTATGCCATAATTCCTGACGAGAACGGCTGAAAAACCAGGTTTCTCCCGTTTCAATTGTTTTCGCGAGTGATTCCTCGTTCATATATGCGAGCGTTAATACTTCTTTCGTTCCAGCATCCTGGATAATGGCTGGCACTAATCCTTTTTCATCAAACCGTACATTCATCGAACCGTCACTCCTTTTTCCCGTAAATAGGTTTTTACTTCATGAACTGATGTCTCTTTATAGTGAAAGATAGATGCAGCAAGGGCAGCGTCTGCCTTCCCAGCACTAAATGCCTCCTCAAAATGTTCCGAATTCCCTGCTCCGCCCGAAGCGATGACTGGAATCGGAACGGCTTCACTAACCGCCTTTGTCAGTTCTAGATCAAATCCATTTTTCTCGCCGTCACTGTCCATACTGGTTAATAGAATTTCACCTGCTCCAAGCTCGGCTGCTTCCTTTGCCCACTCAACCACTAGTTTGTCTGTAGGAGTCCGCCCGCCGTGCGTAAACACACGCCATGTCCCAATTTCTTCATCAAATTTCGCATCAATCGCTACGACGATACATTGCGAACCGAAGTAACTGGCACCTTCTTTAATGACCTCTGGATTCAAGACGGCAGCTGTGTTCAGTGACACTTTATCTGCCCCGGCCCGAAGAATTCTCTTCATATCTTCCAAGGCATTGATTCCCCCGCCAACCGTAAACGGAATCGCCAGCTCGGAAGCGACAGCCTTCACTACTTCCACCATCGTTTTTCTACCTTCAACCGATGCTGAGATATCTAGGAAAACAAGCTCGTCTGCACCTTGCTCGTCGTAAAATCGTGCCAATTCAACCGGGTCCCCCGCATCCCGCAGCTGGACAAATTGAATGCCTTTTACCACTCGACCGTCCTTTACATCAAGGCAGGGAATGATTCGTTTTGTTAATGTCATATACTCTCACCTTCCAATGCCTCTTTTTGCAGGGAATACTATGTAAACTCCTGTGTTATACTCCTGCCAGTTCCAATGCTTCCTTCAGGGTAAAACGATTTTCGTATAGCGCCTTACCTACAATTGCACCGCTTATGCCGTTTTTCGCTATCGCCTTTAAATCTGCAAGACTGCTTACCCCGCCAGAGGCAATAACATTTTTTCCAGTAACTTTTGCCATTTCACAAACCGCGGCAATATTAGGACCTGCAAGTGTCCCATCTGTGGCAATATCGGTAAAAATAAACGTCTCAGCACCTGCTTCTGCAAAGCGCTTGCCAAGATCGACAGCTTTTAGTTCTGATGTATCCAGCCATCCATGTGTGGCGACATAGCCATTTTTCGCATCAATGCCAACCGCAATTTTTCCACCGTATTTCTTTATCATCTCAATTGCAAACTCCGGATTCGATACAGCAATGCTTCCGATGATGACCCGATCCACACCATTTTCAAGGTAGTGAATGATGTCCTCTTCCGAACGAATCCCGCCGCCAATTTGAATTTTTACATCAAGTTTGTTGGCCGCTTCAATCACGAACCGGTCATTAACCCGCTTGCCATCCTTTGCCCCGTCAAGGTCCACCATGTGGATCCAATCTGCGCCGTCAGCGGCAAAACTCTTGGCCATATCAAACGGTGAGTTCCCGTAAATCGTTTCTTGATCATAGTCCCCTTGGAGGAGACGGACACAATTGCCGCCCCGCATATCAATTGCCGGATATATTGTTAAACTCATCGGACTGTCTTCCTTTCCTCCACCATTTGTAAAAAATTTCCTAGAAGAGCCATCCCAAGCTTGCTGCTTTTTTCTGGATGAAATTGCATCCCCATCACATTGTCTCTGCCAACAACTGCTGAAACTTGTTCGTGATAATCCGCCTTTGCCAGTAAAACATCGCTGTTATTTGCATCCACATAATAGGAATGGACGAAATACACATAATCCTCTTCTACATTTTTCAACAGAGGTGAGTTGTTAACAAATTCAAGCCGATTCCAGCCCATGTGAGGAACCTTGTAAGTCGCTCCCTCAGGTGTTCGGCCTGGAAAGCGGCGAACACTTCCTGGTAACAATCCTAACCCTTTCGTTGGACCATTTTCCTCACTTTGCTCAAACAACAGCTGCATCCCAAGGCAGATACCGAGGAGCGGTTTACCCGTTGCCACAAATTCCTTGATTGTCTCCACTGGCAAGAGTTCCATCGCATCACGAAAGGAACCAACCCCAGGAAGAATCAATCCATCAGCTTGAAGCAATTCCTTCTTATTGGCGGAAATAAAATAATCAGCGCCCAGTCGCTCAAGTGCTTTACTCACGCTAAACAAATTCCCCATCCCATAATCAACAATGCCAATCATCGAAAACATCCCTTTCCTGGTGCCTTTTCATGGTGCCTGACACCCAAATTTCTTACCTTCTGTTTGATGGTGCCTGACACCAAGGTTTTTATAACATCCCTTTTGTCGATGGCACGCCTTTGATGCGTGGGTCGATGGTCGTTGCTTCGTCTAGGGCACGGCCGAGTGCTTTAAAGACGGCTTCGATCATATGGTGTGTATTTTGTCCGTAATGTACGATAACATGAAGATTCATCCGAGCCTCTAATGCAAGCTTCCATAAAAATTCATGAACAAGCTCGGTGTCAAAGGTGCCCACTTTTTGTCCTGGAAACTCGGCTCGCATTTCGAGATGCGGACGATTACTAAGATCGACGACTACCTGTGCTAAAGCTTCATCCATCGGTACAAAGGCATTCCCGTAGCGCTTAATTCCGCGCTTGTCCCCCAGTGCTTCACGAAGCGCCTGCCCTAAACAAATGCCAATATCTTCTGTTGTATGGTGATCGTCTACTTCTGTATCACCATTCGCATTAACTGTAAGGTTGAATTGCCCGTGCTTTGTGAATAAATCAAGCATATGCGTCATGAATGGGACACCCGTTTCAAGATTGGAATGTCCGTCACCATCTACTTCTAATTTCAATTGTATTTGCGTTTCATTTGTATTTCGTTCAACACTTGCGATTCTTTCCACGAACGGGACCTCCTTATTTTATGAAAGCTATAACTTTCCGTCATTTTTCAAACGAATTTCCACTGCCCTCGCATGGGCCTCGAGCCCTTCCATCCGGGCGAACTCAGCAATTTTTGCACCATTCTCGATTAAAGCCTTTTCACTGTAGATAATCACGCTCGATTTCTTTTGAAAATCGTCCACATTTAGTGGACTGGAAAAGCGAGCGGTTCCGTTTGTCGGCAGGACATGATTGGGACCTGCAAAATAGTCTCCCACGGGTTCGGAGCTGTAACGACCAATAAAGATCGCTCCTGCGTGACGAATTTTTCCAAGTAACTCAATGGCATTTTCTGTGATGACTTCTAAGTGTTCAGGTGCTAATTGGTTTACGGTTTCCACTGCTTCGTCCATATCTGCTGTTACGTAAATCACACCATAATCGGCAATCGAGCTGGCGGCGATGTCTTTTCGCGGCAGAAGTTCCAGCTGCTTTTCGACTTCCAAAGCAACTGCTTCGGCTAGAGTTATCGATGGAGTAACGAGAACACTGCAGGCCCGCGGGTCGTGCTCCGCTTGTGATAGCAGGTCAGCCGCCAATTCGTCCGCCTTTGCCGTGTCATCTGCCAAAATGGCAATCTCACTTGGACCGGCGATCATGTCGATGTCCACATCCCCGAAAACCTCTCGTTTTGCCAGCGCCACAAAGATATTTCCCGGACCGGTAATTTTATCAACGGAGCGAATCGATTCTGTTCCATAGGCGAGTGCCGCAATCGCCTGAGCCCCGCCAACCTTATAGATTTCTTCGACGCCGGCTTCCTTTGCAGCCACAAGTACCGCTGCTGGCAATTGACCTTGGTCGTCAGGAGGTGATACCATCACAATCCGTTTCACACCAGCGACTTTCGCCGGAATCACATTCATTAGGACGGATGATGGATAGGCAGCTGTTCCACCTGGCACATACACGCCAACCGAATCAAGCGGCGTTATTTTTTGACCAAGAACGGTTCCATTTTCTTCGGTGGTCATCCATGATGGCCGGAGCTGCTTTTCATGAAATGCTCGAATATTTTCCGCCGCTTCCTGGACGATCGAGATAAAACGCTGATCGATCTGCTGATAGGCTGCCTCGATTTCTTTATCTGTTACGGAAAAAGAAGATAAGTTCACACGGTCGAACTTTTCGGTATACTCTCTTAACGCTTCGTCACCGCGAGTGCGAATCTCCGCAATAATTTTTTTGACAACATCCTGCTGTTCTGAGGTACCCGCTTCAATCGAACGTTTAATCGAAATCAGTTCACTCACTTTTAGTATTTTCATGTTAATAATCCCCCACTGAAACTACTTCACTAAGTCGTGTCACTAAATCGTCGATCTGATTGTCTTTGATCCGATAGCTGACAGGATTGACGATCAGCCGCGATGTTACATCGACAATTCTCTCGTACTCGACGAGACCGTTTTCCCTCATCGTCCGTCCAGTCGACACAATATCAACGATTCGATCTGATAAACCAATGATTGGGGCCAGTTCGATCGAACCATTTAATTTAATAATCTCGACTTGTTCCCCCTGCTCACGAAAATAAGCCTCGGCCACATTCGGATATTTAGTGGCCACTCTCGGTGCAACATCATTCATTTTCGTATCGGGAAGACCCGCTACTGCCAAATAGCAGGCGCTGATACGTAAATCGAGGAGTTCGTAAACATCGCGCTCTTCCTCAAGCAATACATCCTTGCCGGCAATACCAATATCCGCAACGCCATGCTCGACATAGGTTGGAACGTCTGTCGGTTTCGCTAAGATAAACCTTAGTCCCTCATTTTCAACCTCAATAATTAATTTTCGGGAATCATCGAATTCCGGCGGAAGCTGATAACCAGCTTTCCTAAGCAGGTCGGCCGCTTCTTCAAAAATCCGCCCCTTCGGCATCGCAATCGTTAGTACATTATTCATCGGCACGCCCTCCTAATAAGTAGGTAGTATCCGCAAATTTCTTTGTATAGGCATCAAGATTTTTGACACCATTGATATCCTGAAGCACTGTCCTCTTACCTTGTTGATGCATTTTTTCGGCTAATTGAAAGGCTTCTCTTCGTCGCTCCTGGCTGAAAAAGATGCAGGTCACTGTGTTTTCGATATCATAGCTTCCGAGTGCCTCTAAAAGTCGATCAAGGTGAACCCCAAACCCGGTCGCACTTGCTTTTTTTCCAAATTTCTCTATTAAGCTATATCGACCGCCATTCCCAATTGGAAAGCCAACCTTCCCTGCGTAAACTTCAAATAAAATACCAGAATAGTAGCTCATATGGCTGACGATGGTTAAATCAAATTTGACTTGATCCTGTACACCGTAATCATTTATACAATCCCATAATTCCTTTAGTTGTAAAATAGCTTGCTTACCTTTTTCATTTTCTATTAGGTCGAGTGCTGTTCCAATTATTTCCACTCCACCTCTAAGGTCAAGGAACTGCAGAAGTCTCTGCTTATCAATCGATGATAGCGAAAGGGAGTTCACATGCTCGCGGTAGCCGACATAATTTTTTTCATAGAGAAATCTTCTTAACGAATCGGCTCGCTCATCTGTGCCGAGGATTTGTAAAAATAATTCCTGGGCAAAGCCAATATGGCCGATAGATACTTGGAACTCCGATAATCCTGCTTTTTTCAATGAAGAAATAAGTAATGATATGACCTCTCCATCACAAGAAACCGTTTCGTCATTCAAGCATTCTACACCGATTTGCTCAAACTCAGCAGGCCGGCCGCCTTCACGTTGCTGCGCCCGGAAAACGTTCGCAGAGTATGCTAACCGAAGCGGCATGTCATCCTGCAATAGTTTCGATGCTGCTACTCTGGCAATTGGTGCTGTCATGTCAGGCCTCAAAACGAGCGTATGGCCCTCTTTGTCAAGCAATCTAAACAGCTGGGCATCCTGAATGGCTGATGCGGCTCCAACGGTTTCATAGTATTCCAGTGTAGGTGTTTCAATAAATTGGCAGCCCCAAAGTTTGATCGTATCCTCCATTAAGGTCCGAACACGATGTTTCTTTTCATATAACTCCGGCAGCGTGTCTCTCATGCCTAAAGGCTTTTCAAACATAAACAAGCGACTCATCCTGCTCATCCTTTATCGTTAGATTACTTTGTTTTTATATTGCATATTTTCTAAACGCTTTAGTCTGCTAATGTGATAATGAATTAAAGTATTTTTAGTTTACCTCTAGGGAACCTTTCCGTCAATGAAATTTTGAAGGAATTGACCAAATCTAGATAGATTTCCGCCAAACTTTAGTGGATTTTCAGCCAAAAGACCATGAATTCCGCCAATTTCCTGATTTATTCCGCCCAAAGAGTAATTTAATAGTAAGTTTACTACAAAAAATGCCTGGTTGCGAAAACCAGACTTCAATATTTCATCCTATTTATTTTTCGACCATAATAAAAAAGCGCCCCTGAAAAGTTTCAGAGGCGCTTCAGATTACTACGCTAGTTTTTCACCAGAACTTTGAATTGCTTTTAACAAGAGTAACGGAAGTAGCGTTGCTTGTATTCCCAGCTGCATCCGTTGCAGTGAAGGTTAAGACTTTCCCATGTGTTTGTGCTGATTTAAATGAAATAGTGAATACTCCGTTTTTATCAGCAACCGCACTACCTAACAATGTATTTCCTTCAAAAACTTTAACCGTTGAACCAGCCTCTGCTTTTCCAGTAACGTTCTTAGCAGGGGCAATGATTTGTCCAACCTGCGGCGCGTTAGGAGCGACATTATCAATCAAAATTCTACCTTCAATTTGTGCTGAAATTGGTCCGGTAAAGGATTTTACATAATCAATAAACGCGTCTAAATCAGTCATCTTTGTGACGCGATCCGTTCCTTGTTTTAGAACAACGAAACCATCGCCGCCGTCAGCCATGAAGTTATTGACCGTAACAGAATAAACTTTATTAGGATCAATTTTCGAACCATTTGGAAGGTAAATATCGAGCACCTTTTGCCCAAGCGGTAAATTATTGGTCCAGGTATACTTTAAGCCTGAAATTTGCATGATACGGTTTCTGTCTGCTGCAAACTGTTGATTTAATAATGTTCTTACTTGCCCACCAGTAAGGTTCATTGTCACGATATCATTTCCGAATGGCTGGATGGCGAATAGGTCGCCCCAAGTGATTGGTCCTGCTTTCTTAATTTCATCACGGATACCGCCAACGTTCATAAAGGCAAAATCGGTGTTTGTAGCTGCTTTCATACCATCAGCAATCAGGTTACCAAGTGCCGTTTCTCCATCTGAATTTTGAGTACGAGAAATCGGAGCAGTTGCTTCCCCAACTACTTGGCCTGTGATTGGGGCAATATCTGCCTGATATTTATCAAGCTCTGCTTTGATTTGTGTATCTGGAGTAATCGCATCTCTGAAGGTGGATGCAATTTCAGCTTGTTTCTCCACAATATCTTGTGTGACTGGGTCAATGGTCAAATCAACATCAGAAAATGCTGTACCATATGAATAAGATTGTACTAACAATTTACCATCAACCGTTGAGTTCAAATACTTGTGATCATGTGCACCATAGATAACGTCAACCTCGTCATCAATCGATTTGGCCATATCGACAACTTTACCTGTTGGATTGTCTCCATTTGTTGCTGAAGTTCCAGGATCATGGGCAAGAACCACGATAGATTCTACACCTTTGCCTTTTAACTCAGCCGCATATTTATTGACTGCTTCAACTTCATCTGTGAATTTAACGCCTGCGACACCGCTTGCCGTAACGATACTTGGTGTTTCCGTTGTAACGACACCGATGAAGCCAATCTTTACGCCATCCACTTCTTTGATTGCATACGGAGGTAAAATTAATTCGCCTGTTTTTTCATCCTCCACGTTGGCAACAACATATTGGAAGTCGGCTCCTTCAAATTCACCATACTTTTCAACCGTTTTTGGATGGGCACCACCATTGATTAAACGCTTCATTTCTGTTACGCCTTCATCAAATTCATGGTTACCGATGGTACCAATGTCCATACCGATTTCGTTCATAAAACGGATGGTTGGCTCATCTTGTAATAGCGCAGAAACTGGACGGCTTGCCCCTACTAAATCTCCAGCTTGTACCATTAAGGTATTAGCGGGGTTAGTTGCTTCTCTTTGTTTTAGGTAACCAGCTAAGTATTCAATACCGCCGACTTCACGGTTAGAAACTTTAGTTGTATAGTCTAATTGTCCATGGAAGTCATTGATTCCTAATAATTGAACGTGAACGTTTTGGTCTAATTCAAATAACTCGTATCCTGCTTTAGTTGTTGATGCTCCGAGGTCTTTTACCTCTGGTTGTTGTCCAAGGTATGCCATAGCATCCGGTGCAGAGTGGAATACTAATTTTGCACCCCCGCCAACAGGAGCGATCTTCCAGTTGTTGTCCGCTACAGGGTTGATTGTAACCTTTGCACTAATATAATCCATAAGGATTTGACGGTTTTCGAATGGAGAATCAACTACCACTTTAGCATTCTTCAATTCAGCTAGACCGCCGCTTCCCCCCGCACGGTAGTTATTCGTTGCAACGATGAATTTTTGGTCCATCTGAACAGGTGTTCCATCCAACATCCTTAAGTTAACAACGCGCTCGCCTTTTGGCTTGGTTACATCAATTTCGTATTTAACACCGTCAATGACATCATAATTGTAAGGACGGAAATCATAATCAAGTAAGTCCTGATTTCCTGCTTTATTCGGGTCAATCGTATTGAATTGTTTTGCTGATTCTTCGATCCATCTCTTCACTTGATCTCCTGTTACTTCAACCGCTTTTAAGGTGTTATCAAATAAATACAAATCAGCTGCACTCTTGATTGTTACGTCACCTTTAGCAATATTCGTGTAGTCAGTTACACCGCCGCGGCCGCCCTTAAACGGTGCTGCCGCAGATAGGACTGGATAATTCTTATATTCTGTGTTCGCAATCGCTTTTTTCACGTAATCCATTTGTGCATTGTTAACAATTTGTGTGGAAGCGTCATCCATAACACGTGTGAAGAAGCTGTGCATTGGAATCTCCGTCGTACCGATTTTTCCACGTACATACGCAAGTGTTTGGTCATGGATAGCTTGTGTATCACTAACAATTGTCGCGTCTGAAGCTGTATCAGCCGTAACGGCACGGTTAACCGATTTAGAATTGGCCTTATCAACAGTCCACTTGCCATTTGCTTCCTGAACAAGTGCTAAGTCAAGCACACCAAGGTTATTTCCCCAGAAGCCAGCTTCAACAGCTTGAACATCATTGATTTTACCATTAGTGTTATCGATTCCAGTCTTACCGTTAAATGCTGCATCGCCAGGGAAGTTTACGTGAGCATGTCCGAAAAGCATGGCATCAATGCCAGGTACTTTTGTTAAATCGTACACGGCATTCTCTGCTGCTTCTTGGCCTTCCGCAGTGATATCACAGCCAGAGTGTGCTATGGCTACAATTACATCTGCTCCTTCCGCCTTCATTTGCGGAATAAATTTATTAGCTTGGGCAACAATATCTTTTGTAATGACATGACCTGTTAGGTTATCTTTATCCCACTGCATGATTTGCGGTGGAGCGAACCCGATGACCCCAACCTTGATTGTTGACTCATTGCCAGAAGAATCTTTTATATTTTTATTGATAATTTCGTAAGGAGTGAAATAGTTCAAATCATTATCAGGGTTGGAATCATGATCATCTTCATAGATATTAGCGTTTACAATCGGAAATTGTACTTCTTCCTGAACATCTTTTAAGTAGTCTAACCCATAGTTAAATTCATGGTTTCCCACAATCCCTGCATCATATTTTAAATAGTTCATTGCCTTGTAAATAGGATGGGTATCATTTGGTCCAAGTTTATTTACTTTTGCTACATAACTTGCAAGAGGATTTCCTTGAATCGTATCACCCGCGTCGATTAGCATGGAGTTGTTAACTTCAGATCTAGCTTGTTGGATTAATGTCGCTGTTTTAGCTAAACCATAATTCGTTACTGGTGCATCTTTGAAATAATCATATGGTAAAACATTAGAATGTAGGTCAGTAGTTTCTAAGATTCGTAGAGTAGCTGTGTTTCCGGTAGCAGCCTTTACATTATAAGGTATTGCGGGCGAGACGATAGTACTAAGTATCAAAGCTGTGGCAGCCAATTTGCTTAATCTACTAATATCTTTCTTTTTCTTCATACGCTTTATCACCTATCCCTTTGGATTATTCTTTCTACTAAGAATACAGGCCACGAGATTATGTAAAGGTTATCCTCTCCTTTTCTAAAGATCCCGACAAAAAACGGCAAATTTTTAATAGAAATGTAAACTATTAAAAAATTGCCGATACCTATTCTATGCACAGGGATTGAATCTTTTCGTATAGATGCACTACTATTATAAGGTTCTGCATCAAGAACAAAAATGTGCCTTAAATACTGTTTTTTTGAAGTATTTTAAAAATAGCAAAAAAAACCTAGTCGGAATTGACCAGGTTCATCTACTTTCTATAAATCGGGTCTTCTGCCCAACGCTTTTCTAGTTCTTCTTGCGTGGAAATAAGTCGCATCGGATTCCCGCCAACAAAACATCCAGGAGGAACGTCCTTATGAACTAAAGTTCCCGCCGAGACAATCGCCCCATCACCAATCGTGACGCCTGGAAGTATTGTCGAATTTGCACCGATCATCACTTCACTGCCAATAACAACCGGACCCAGCCGGTATTCTTTAATTAAATACTCATGCGCAAGAATGGTCGTGTTATAGCCGATGACGGTATTGCGGCCGACGCTGATTTTTTCTGGGAACATGACATCCAGCATGACCATTAAGGCAAAGGAGGTCTGCTCGCCCACTTTAAGGCCCAGAAAAACACGATAGAGCCAATTCTTCATCCCCAAGAATGGCGTATAGCGTGCCAGTTGGATCACAATAAAATTTCTGACAACCTTCCAAAAAGGCACAGTCTTGTAGACGTGCCATAAGGAATTTGCCCCTTCAACAGGGTAGCGGGTCGTATTTCTCACTCATTTCACTCCCCGAGAATGGTTAATAAGTCAGCCATGTTCTCTAGAATATATTCTGGTTCGTACTTTGCAATATACTCTCTACCTTTAATCGACCACGCACAGCCAGCCGTTACAGTCCCAGCATTTTTGCCTGCTAAAATATCGTGGTAATTATCGCCGACCATCATCGTCTCTTCAGGCGAAGAATCCAGCTGTTCTAATGCTTTAAATATCGGTTCTGGATCAGGCTTGGTCTTGCTGACATGTTCGTAAGCAACAATCACCTCAAAGAATGGTTCAAGGTTCATCAGACGCAGACCCTTCATTGTCACATCATGACGTTTCGTCGTTACAACTCCGAGCTTATACCCTTTTTCTTTTAAGGACCGAACCGTTTCCGTGACACCGATAAATTCCTTCACTAGCCTATCATGATTGGCAATGTTAAAGGTGCGGTATTCTAAAATCATTTCCTCAACCTGATCAGGGTCGATACTGCCAAACGCCTCGTGCAGCGTAGGTCCGAGAAATGGCAACACATCCTCACGCTGGTACTTGCTTGGGTAGTATTTTTCCAGTGTGTGCAGGTACGTCGTAATAATTAATTCATTCGTATCAATTAATGTTCCGTCTAAATCAAATAGAATCGTAGTAATTTTGTTAGTCATAGGTTGCTTCCTTTCTTTTCACAAGCCCCGAGCGTTTCCAAATCGTACCGACAATTAGGGTCAACACAATTGCAACCCCGATCCGGATGAGAAACAACGGCAAGACTGGAATACCAAGCGGAATAAAGATTAACGTATCCTCGACAACCGCATGGCAGGCCATTAGAAAAATAAACGCCAGGGTTATATCCTTTTTGCTGACTCCATCTTCTTTAACTGCCTGAATCATCACACCGGCACCATAGGCTAAGCCGAACAACAGGCCGGCTGCCATCGTGGTCGAAGTGTTCTCCTGCATGCCCAAGGTTTTGGTAACCGGAGCCATCGTCTTTGAAAATTTATTTAACCATTGTATGTCTTTTAAAATTTGAATCACGACCATTAACGGTATGACAATCATTGCTAGCTGAAAAATGCCCAGCCCTGCTTTTTGAATGGCTTCGAGGAGAATTCCGCCGACTCCCACAGCAGGTTCGGCACTCTGCTCAATAAATCCATATTGAGCGGTCTCTCCGCCGCCATGCCAGACAAGATTAATCACTGCTGCGGAAAGCAAGGCAAGACCTGGTCTTGTGACGAGAACAATCCACAGCTTTACACCGGCTTTCATGGCAACGCCTGATTCAATAAATAAATTATGTGAAAATGACAGCATTACTGCTAAAATAAACACTTCTTTTACCGAAAAATCAAGCGTTAAAATTGCTCCAATCGCCGCATAAAGGTTGAGAAAATTCCCAAGTACAAGCGGAATGGCCGCATCCCCTGACAAGCCAATTAGCTTCATAAGCGGGGAAATCACTTTAATGATCCATGGCAGTACGGGTGTATACTGCAGTACTGCCACAATCAGGGTCACAGGAAAGATAATTTTTCCCAATGCCCATGTTGTTTTAAAGCCAACCAGCAACCCCTTTTTTAATGAATTAAATAGCATTTCCCCCATACTCTCCTTTAAAGATTCCGATTAGAGATTCTCTTGGTCTAAATAACGTCTCTCCGTAATCTGCTTTGTTCGACGATAAATGAGAATGGCTAGTGCACCAATCACCAATGCAATCGATATCGTTTGCGCCATCCGAAGACTTCCAAGCATTAAACTATCGGTCCTTAATCCTTCGATAAAAAAGCGGCCGATCGAATACCAAATCACATAGGTTAGGAACAGTTCCCCGCGCCGGAAATTGACTCGACGTAAGAAAATTAATAGGAAAAAGCCTGCAAAGTCCCAGAGAGATTCGTAAAGGAACGTTGGATGATAATAGGTTCCGTTAATATACATTTGATCAATAATAAATGTAGGCAAGTGTAAGTTTTCTAGGAAAGTTCTTGTTACTTCTCCGCCATGGGCTTCCTGGTTCATAAAATTTCCCCAACGGCCAATCGCCTGTCCGAGAATAATACTTGGTGCGGCAATGTCAGCAATCTTCCAGAAAGATAGGCCGCGTTTTTTGGAAAACACATAGGCGGTCAGGACGGAGCCAATTAATGCACCGTGAATGGCGATGCCTCCATTCCAAATTTGCGGGATATCCGCCGGATGTTTGACATAATATTCCCATTCAAAAATCACATAATAAATTCGGGCCGAAATAATCGCAATCGGAATGGCCCATAGCATTAAATCTGCAAACGTGTCTTTATCAAGTCCCCTTCTATTTCCTTCCCTAATGGCAAGGTACAAGGCAAGTGCCAGACCTGATCCAATAATAACCCCATACCAATGCACCGAAATAGGCCCAAGTGTAAAGGCAATCGGATTTAGCGGTTGAATTGTTTCGTTCATCTGTCTATCTCCTCTTCCCCTTTAAATCTCTTCATGGTCACCGTCTTCAATGACATCAGACAAGCGCTCAGTAAATTGTTGCGCAGCATTCACGCCCATTCGTTTCAGACGGAAATTCATGGCCGCTACTTCAATAATAACCGCGAGATTTCGTCCCGGACGAACGGGGATGGTTAACTTAGGTACATCCGTGTCGATAATTTTCATTGTCTCTTCATCCAAACCAAGACGGTCATACTGTTTTTTGGAGTCCCAAATTTCTAAATTCATAACGAGTGTGATGCGTTTATTACTACGGACCGCACCTGCACCGAACAGTGTCATCACATTGATAATCCCTAAACCGCGGATTTCTAGTAAATGCTCGATTAAATCCGGAGACGTCCCAACTAAGGTATCCTGGTCTTCCTGACGAATTTCAACGCAATCGTCCGCGATGAGACGATGACCGCGTTTGACTAATTCTAATGCGGTTTCACTTTTACCAACACCGCTTTTTCCGGTAATTAACACACCAATCCCATAAACATCCACTAAGACACCATGGACCGCCGTCGTTGGCGCCAGCCTGCTCTCTAAGTAATTGGTTAGGCGGCTGGAGAAACGGGTCGTTTTCATGCCCACACGTAGAACAGGAACTGATTCACGCTCTGATGCTTCAATCAGCTCTATGGGTACCTCAATATCTCTGGTGACAATAATCGCTGGAGTGATATCGGTACATAAACGTTCCATTCTTGAAATCCGTTCGTTTTCGGAAAGCATTTCAAAAAATGATAGTTCTGTTTTTCCTAAGAGTTGAATACGTTCCGCGGGATAAAATTCAAAATATCCAGCAATTTCAATTCCTGGACGGGAGATGTCACTCATAGTAATCGGGCGGTTAATTCCTTCTTCACCGCTGACCAATTCAAGTTTAAATTTCTCTACTATATCTTTGGTACGAACTTTCGGCATGGAAACATCCTCCTTAACTAGAAAAGCGTAAGGCGCCTGCCTATCGGCGACAAGCATAAGACGAGCCGGCATGAAGGTTGCTCTTTAACCTTCTTGACGGATTGGCTTATGACCTCGAGCCGATGGCGCCTGGAGCTAGACAGCAATAAATTTTGAAAACATAAAAATTCCATTTCCATTCATTTTAGCATTTTTTAATGAATAACCATACTTTCCTGTCTAAAAAATTGATTTGGATATTTTTTTCAAAAAAAAAAAGAGTGCACACCTATTAGGTGAACACCCTTACCATTAATCCTTCGATTTCCTTGATGGTTGCAGAAGCGTTTTTTGAATAATCAAGTTTACAATTGACATAAGTACAGCGAAAAAGAATGCCATGCCAAAACTAGAAATCTCAAAGGCGTCACCCATCAAATAGTCCGTCAGTTCAAGCGTAATGGCATTGATGACAAATAGAAACAACCCTAAGGTTAAAACTGTTACTGGCAAAGTAAATAAAACCAGGAGCGGGCGCACCAAAACATTTAATATAGACAATAAAATGCTTGCCTGAAGTGCAGCGCTAAATCCAGTTAATTGAAAGCTTTCGTGAAAATAACCCGCAAGTGCCATAAATAAAACCGCATTAATTAAACATCCAATCAGCCATCTCATTTTCGGCTCTCCTAGTTATACATCTTGTGATCTATGAATTGCGATGGAACCAGTTTTTGTGTCAGCATAGATTTTCACCATTTTATCAGGATGATTAATAGATTGGAAGCGGAGCGATTTCTGAATCATTTCGCTTTTCTCCTCCAGTATCTGCACACCGACTAGCTGCAGATTAAAACCGCCAAGATTGGTCTTAAGCTCCCCATTTACTGGCAACGCTTCAGGGACGAATAGGTCGATCCCGCCAGTAGTCGCTTTTACTTGTATTACTTCTGCGCGATTTCCGCTGATATTATAGCTGATGTTTCCATTAAAGGATTGCGTTTCTACATTTTTGAAATCACCATCAAGTTTGATTCCCCCGTTAATGGTCTCTGCCTCAAGATCATCAATTTGACTGTTGATAATCTTGATTTTTCCGTTCGCTGTTTCAACCTCTGCTTTTTTACCTTTTATCCGTTCAAGGTTTATTTTCCCATTTGCGGTTTTCACCCTTAGGTCAGCTACATTCATTTCTTCCCCTAATACAGTGCCATTAAACATCCTAATACGCACGCGCTCATACTCAGATTTTGGCACATAAATAACGGATTCAACTTTCATCCACTTTTGCTGAGTCATAAAACGTAATTTTTGATTCTCAACAGAAAAAACGACATCTCTTAAAAAGTTCTGCCGCGCTTGGTCTGAGTTTTCCACCCTAAATACCTTCGCCTGGCACTCAATTCGTACATCTGGCTGGTCCCATGCAGCAATCTTTATGGACCCGTTAGCTACATCAATGTCCATATTTGTCAGGTCGACATCACCTTGGTGGAAAATATGTGAGATTTCGATGGATTGGCCAAAGTTCAAATCAAAATCAAAATCTTTGATTTTTTTCAATGCCGTATCGACAAAATCAAAAATCTTCTCCTTTGTCGATTGGTATTTCGCCTGTAAAGGGTCTTCCTTTTTCGTTTCTTCAAAATTCACAGCTGTCGAGAGTTCATTCACAATCTGCTCTTGCTTTTGCTCCATCGTCTGCTGGGCTTTTTCGAGTTCATCAAGCAATGTTACTGCTTCATCCACGGTCAACTTGCCTTCTTCAACCATTTTTAAAATCCGCTTTTTTTCTTCTTTCATCTTCTTTTCCACCCCAGAATCATAAATTTGTCTCACTTTATGCTTATTCAGAAACTAAGACCTTTACGCCTTTGATAATGTTCCAGATGACGACAACAAGCCAGATAATCAAAAGGACAACCATACTTATAATGGTAAAAGCAGGCACCCTGTCTTGAATAGTGGCGAAATCATAGTAGATACCGAATACAATAAATGGTGTTGGAATCAGTGGAATTAAATGCGATAGTAGTGATTTTTTGGCATGTCTTTTTGTGACTTCATCTCCCGTCGCGATAAACACGATCAGCGGAAAAATGAACCCAGCGAAAAAAATACTAAAATAGCACAAGCTTGAAAGAACCTTTCTCGTTTCCATTTTTGCGCCCAACTCCTTTATCTTTTATTTACGAAATGGGAGAGGAGAAAGTTTCGTATATTTTTAGAAAAAGTGGGTGCCTTCTTGGTTGCGTTTGAATTAGGCAGCTCTTTGGTTTAGATTCCGCCGAATTGACCCGGAATACCGCCAAACTTTAATTTATTCCGCCCACCTCACTATTTATTCCGCGAACTCTCAAACTTATTCCGCTGATTCCAGCCGTAATTCCGCCAAACCCACATTTCCCCGGAGTTCAGCTCATAAAAAAGAACCGAATTCAGAAGGCATCCCCTCCGAATTTCGGCTCTTCTTTACTACCTATGCTTTTATGGTACTCTTATCTTCAATTTCCTGTTTCATTCGTAACCGGTCTCGTTCAAGAATTGGTTTTAAGTACTTGCCCGTATATGATTCAGGAACTTCGGCTATCTTTTCAGGTGTTCCGGTTGCCACAATCGTTCCGCCCTTGTCGCCGCCCTCAGGTCCAAGATCGACAAGGTAATCGGCTGCCTTAATGACATCGAGATTGTGCTCAATCACTAACACTGTATCGCCATTATCAACCAAGCGCTGCAGCACAACGAGTAAACGTGAAATGTCATCGACATGAAGACCTGTTGTCGGCTCATCTAAAATGTAAAAGGATTTCCCTTGCGAGCGACGGTGCAGTTCAGAAGCGAGCTTGACGCGCTGCGCTTCTCCTCCAGATAAAGTTGTCGCCGGCTGCCCTAATTTAATATATCCGAGGCCAACATCATAAATGGTTTGCAGCTTGCGGCTGATTTTTGGAATGTTTTCAAAAAATTCAACACCAGCTTCCACGGTCATATCGAGGATATCTGAAATGTTTTTTCCTTTGTACTTTACTTCTAAGGTTTCGCGATTATAACGCTTGCCATGGCAGACTTCGCAAGGTACATACACATCGGGTAAAAAGTGCATTTCAATTTTGATAATCCCATCACCGCGGCACGCCTCGCAGCGTCCACCCTTCACATTAAAGCTGAAGCGGCCTTTTTTATAACCACGGACCTTCGCTTCGTTTGTGTTCGAAAACACATCACGGACGTCATCGAAAACCCCGGTATAAGTGGCAGGATTCGAGCGCGGTGTTCGGCCGATTGGCGACTGATCGATATCGATGACTTTTTCTAAATACTCAATTCCTTTAATGCTTTTATGTTCACCAGGTTTTGTTTTTGCACGGTGCAGCTTTTGTGAAAGTGATTTATGAAGGATCTCGTTGATAAGCGTACTTTTCCCTGACCCCGATACACCTGTTACTGCAATAAACATACCAAGAGGCAGCTTCACATTGACATTTTTTAAGTTATTTTCAGAAGCACCCTTGATTTCAATAAAACGTCCATCCGGTTTGCGGCGCTCGAGTGGCAGCGGAATAAACTTCTTCCCTGATAGATATTGACCTGTCAGTGAATTCGGGTCAGCCATCACCTCAGCAGGTGTACCAGCCGAGACGATTTCACCGCCATGCACCCCGGCACCTGGGCCGATATCAATCAAATAATCCGCAGCAAGCATGGTGTCCTCATCATGCTCGACGACAATCAAGGTGTTGCCGATATCGCGCATGTTTTGCAATGCCCCGATTAAGCGGTCATTATCCCGCTGATGCAGTCCGATTGACGGTTCATCCAAGATATATAGGACACCCGTTAAACGCGAACCGATTTGTGTGGCCAAGCGAATACGCTGGGCTTCCCCGCCTGAGAGCGTACCAGCTGTCCGGCTCAGTGTTAAATAATCGAGACCGACATTAATTAAGAAACCTAGCCGTTCACTAATTTCACGGAAAATCAATTTGGCAATTTGCATTTCTTTTTCTGAAAGGTCTAATTGTGTAAAAAATTGATTCGCTTCTTCAATCGAAAGGTCGGTAACATGGGCAATATGCCGGCCATTAATTAGGACAGCCAAGGTTTCCTTTTTTAAACGGTAGCCTTTACAGGTTGGACATGCCTGCTCACCCATGTATTTTTCCATTTGCTCCCGGATGTAATCAGAGCTTGTCTCTTTGTACCGGCGCTCAACATTTCTAATGACACCTTCAAATTCAATATTACCCTCACGAATCTGGCCAAAATCATTTTCATAGCGGAAATAAATCTTTTCACGCCCTCCCCCATAGAGGACTTTTTCCAACAAATGTTCAGGGATTTCCTTAACAGGGGTATTCATATCCACTCCGAAATGATTGCATACGGCCTCAAGCAATTGCGGATAATATTGAGAACTTGTTGGCTCCCACGGGGCAATCGCATGCTCTTTTAGTGTCAAATCACGATTAGGAATGACCAGATCGAGATCGACTTCAAGCTTAGAGCCAAGCCCATCACATTCTGGGCAGGCGCCAAACGGACTGTTGAAGGAAAACATCCGCGGTTCTAGTTCTCCAATTGAAAAACCACAGTACGGACAGGCATGATTTTCACTAAATAACAGTTCTTCTTGTCCGATTACGTCAACAATAACCTTACCTTCGCCCAGTTTCAGTGCGGTCTCGAGTGAATCGGCAATCCTTGCCGACACCCCTTCCTTGACAACGATCCGGTCGATAATAACCTCAATCGAATGCTTTTTGTTTTTTTCAAGCTCGATGTCATCACCAAGGTCAATCATTTCCCCATCCACACGGACACGGACAAATCCTTGTTTCTTGATATCCTCGAACACCTTCACATGTGATCCTTTACGGCCTGAAATAACAGGTGCTAGGATTTGCATTTTGGTCCGTTCCGGGTATTCTAAAATACGGTCGACCATCTGCTCAATCGTTTGCGAGGAAATTTCAATTCCATGAATCGGACAGGTTGGGTGTCCGACCCTCGCAAATAATAACCGTAAATAATCATAGATTTCTGTCACCGTACCGACCGTTGAACGAGGGTTCCGGCTTGTTGTTTTTTGATCGATGGAAATGGCCGGGGAGAGGCCCTCAATCGCATCCACATCCGGTTTATCCAACTGGCCAAGGAATTGCCGCGCATAGGCAGACAGGGATTCGACATAGCGCCTCTGCCCTTCTGCATAAATCGTATCAAAGGCAAGCGAGGACTTTCCTGAGCCGGAAAGTCCCGTCAGTACAACAAGCTTATCTCTCGGAATGGTGACATCTATATTTTTCAAATTGTGGGCTCTGGCGCCTTTCACAATCAGTTTTTCCATTGCCATAGTAACGTCATCCTTCCGCCTTAAGTTCCAATATTAAATCACGAAGCTCAGCTGCGCGTTCAAAATTTAGCGCCTTGGCTTCGACCTTCATTTCTTTTTCCATCGTGGCAATTAGTTTTTCTTTTTCTTTCTTCGACATTTTACTGAACGATGCCGCTGGTTTGTAATCTTCCTGATCTTCTGCTGCATGGGTGGCACGGATGACATCGCGAATATCCTTCTGAATCGTCATTGGCGTGATTCCATGCTTGCGATTATATTCTTCCTGAATGGCACGACGGCGTTTCGTTTCACTTATCGCTAATTCCATCGAGTTCGTGATTTTGTCTGCATACATGATGACATGTCCATGGGCATTCCGGGCGGCACGGCCAATCGTTTGGATTAACGACCGTTCGGAACGAAGGAAGCCTTCCTTGTCGGCATCTAGAATCGTAATGAGCGAAACCTCTGGTATATCCAGTCCTTCTCGGAGCAAGTTAATTCCGATGAGAACGTCATATTTGCCTAGACGCAGTTCTCGGATAATTTCAATCCGTTCGAGTGTCTTAACCTCGGAATGCAAATATTGAACTTTAATACCGATTTCCTTTAGATAATCGGTTAGGTCCTCGGACATTTTTTTCGTCAAAGTGGTAACCAGGACACGTTCATTTTTCCTAACCCGTTCGTGAATTTCACCAATCAAGTCATCGATTTGCCCCTCAATTGGACGGACCTCAAGTGTTGGGTCCAAAAGTCCTGTCGGGCGGATAATCTGCGAAACCATTTCCGGCGTATGCTCAAGCTCGTATGGTCCAGGTGTGGCTGAAACAAAAATAATATTCTGGATATGCTTTTCGAACTCATCAAACATTAACGGCCGGTTATCAAGCGCTGAGGGCAGACGGAAGCCATGATCAACAAGTACCTGTTTCCGCGCTTTATCCCCATTAAACATCCCTCTCACTTGCGGTAAGGTAACATGCGACTCATCAATCACCATCAAAAAGTCCTTTGGAAAATAATCAAGCAGTGTATACGGTGTCGAGCCCGCATCCCTTAAGGTTAAATGGCGCGAGTAATTTTCAATCCCTGAGCAAAAACCCATTTCACGCATCATTTCCAGGTCATAGCGCGTCCGCTGTTCAAGTCGCTGAGCTTCGAGCAATTTATTATCATCTCGCAGTTCTTCCAGACGAACTTCCAGTTCTTTTTCAATATTTTCAATCGCTATTTTCAGCTTTTCTTCCCTTGTAACGAAGTGGGATGCTGGAAAAATTGCTACATGTTCTCGTTCCCCAATGATTTCTCCTGTTAATGCATCGACCTCACGAATTCGATCAATTTCATCACCAAAAAACTCGACACGCATGCAGTGCTCATCACGAGAAACAGGGAAAATCTCAACAACATCGCCACGGACACGGAAAGTTCCGCGCTTGAAATCGATATCGTTTCGGTCGTATTGAATATCGACTAATCGGCGCAATAGTTGATTGCGCTCCACTTCCATACCCGTTCTGAGCGATAACACCATTTCACTATATTCTTCAGGAGAACCTAATCCATAAATACAGGAAACAGAGGCAATCACAATTACATCTTTCCGTTCGAATAGGGAAGATGTCGCTGAGTGCCGCAATTTATCAATTTCATCGTTGATACTAGCATCTTTTTCAATGAAGGTATCGGTCTGTGGGACGTAAGCCTCTGGCTGAAAGTAATCATAATAGCTGACAAAATACTCGACTGCGTTGTTTGGGAAAAATTCTTTAAACTCACTGTAGAGCTGTCCAGCTAGTGTTTTGTTGTGGGCGATGACAAGGGTAGGTTTATTTACTTCTTTAATCACGTTGGAAATCGTAAATGTTTTACCCGTACCTGTAGCGCCAAGCAGCGTCTGCTGGCGTTTATTGTTTCGAATACCCTCGACTAATTGTCTGATTGCCTCGGGCTGATCCCCTTGTGGCGAGTACTTTGAAACTAATTCAAATTGGTCCTTCACAAATATTTCCCCTCCCGAAATATCAATCACTTTTCAGCATATGTACCTTGTTAATGGACCGGGATGGTTGCTTTCAAGTGTATCCACTAAAATTCATATTAACATTTTACCACATTCACCTAAAAACAAACCAATAATATGCGAACGAATATTCGTTTTTTTTAAATTTCAACACAAAAAGCCTGCCATTTTCCTGACAGACCCACTAAAACTTCGAATGTATTAACTCTTATTAATGGCCCTCTGCTTCATTTTTTCAGCCATCCAAAACCCTGCTGTTAACGAGAAGGCATCCACTACGATGAGCACAAATGTGTTGGTATACCCTTTATATACTGAAGTAGCAATCAGGGCAACGGTTAAAATTAGCCCGATGACCCGGTTGTAAGTAACCCTTGTAAAAAGCAAGACCAGCAGCCCTGGAAGAATAAGTGCTGACAAATATCGAATAACGGTTTCCAATGAGTACACCTCATTCATACATTAATTTCTGTTAATTCATTCTAGAAATTATTGCACATAATTGCAACAAAAATGATACATGAACTGCCTTTCGAAGCGCCTTAGCTTATTTTTCCATTCTAACGTTGATCATACCTTCGTTTTGCTGTGTAAATAAACTAGTTACCACGAATCCCAGGAGAGAAAGAAGAATAGGGAGGACCACCGTGTGAAACCCAAATGCATTTGGATAAAATTGATCTAATAGGATATAGGAACCCATCCCTAAAACCATCGAAGTGATAGCCCCGTATTTATTGCCCTTACTCCAATACAATCCTAAAATGACCGGCCAAATAAAGACCGACTCGAGTCCTCCAAAAGAAAATAGATTCAGCCAAACGATTAAATCGGGTGGACTTAACGAGAACAGAATGACCACTATTCCAATAATCGCCGTCACGCTGAAACTAACCTTTTTCACAAGGTCGTTCCCTGCATCCGGCTTAATGTAATTTAAATAGACATCTTTTACAAGAGCAGAGCTAACCAAAATTAATAGAGCGTCCACCGTCGACATGATGGCTGCCATCGGTGCAGCGAGAACGATGCCCGCAGCATAGGGCGGCAGTACTTTCATCGATAACAAAGGCATAACAGTATCGCCGATTTTCACACCTGGCAGAACAGGTCTTGCGAACACGCCAATGAGATGCATACCCAGCATGATAAAACCGACGACAATGGTTCCAATAATAATCGCACTATGCATGGCCTTTGAATTTTTATAAGACATCGCTCGGACAGCAATTTGCGGCAAGCCGACGACACCAATCCCTACTAAAATCCAAAAAGAGGAAACAAAAGATGGAGTTAAACTACGTTCCGCACCATAGGGACTGATTAAATTTGGATTTTCCGCTGCTAAATCTGAGATGATCTTGGGAATTCCTCCACCTGCTTTAATCGTTGCAATGAGAAGGATTAACGTTCCCCCGAACATGACTACACCTTGGATTGTGTCTGTGATCGCAACCGCACGAAAGCCGCCGACAATAACAAAGACAAGGACGGAAAAGGCAAAAATTAATAAAGCAGTCGTATATGGCAGGCCTGTTAAACTTTCTACCAAACGTGCTCCGCCAATCCATTGGGCGGTCATCGATGAAAACAGAAAGATGATAATACTTGCGGCTGAGAATAACACGACCGCTTTACTTTTATAGCGCTCTTTTAGAAAGTCAATTAAGGTGATTGCCTTGTACTGACGGGATATAATCGCAAATTTCTTCCCCAATACCATTAACGTAAAATAACCGGTTGCTAATTGGGCCATGGCAAGCAGGACCCAGCCTAATCCTTGCGTATAAGCGACCCCGGGCCCTCCGATAAAGCTGCTGGCACTTCCATACGTCGCAACCATCGTCATCGCCAGGATGAATCCGCCCATTTGACGTTCCCCTAAAAAGTACTCCTCCAAGAAAGAACTAGATTTAATAACAAATTTGTTTGACCACATCCCAACAGCGAAGATAATCAATAAGAAAATAAGTAAAGGTGTAATGACGGCCCAGTTCACTGGTTTTCCCCCTCTTCCACTTCAAAAGGAACATCCTTGAATAAAACTCTTACGGAAAATATAACGAGTATAACCATAACAATAAAGCCAAGAATACAGCTGTAAAAAAACCATGCTGGCAAACCATATATGTACGAATATTGTTCTACTTTGGCCGAACCAAGCCCATAGGCAAAACCGTACCACCAGATAAAATTAATCAAAACAAGAATAATTCCAATTAGGGCTTCTCTGTGAGCGATCTTGAAACGCTTGTCCAGTGGATTGCTGCTTTTTTTCATTTGATTCCTCCTGGGTGAAAATTCTCTCTAACATCATCAAGTTATTTTAACCAATAATGAAAAAATATCCAATTTAAAACTATTTTCTTCAATTAACTTTTTCATAATATCAACACCAAATCTCCCTTATTTCTGCAAATTTTTGATTTATGATTAAGGTAAGAAAAGAAAGGAGTTGTTGAATAATGAAAAAGTATGTTGTAGGTATTCTAAGTACAGCATTAATTCTTGGGGCTGGCACAGCAGTATTCGCAGCAGGAAATAGCAGTTCTAGTAATGGAAAAGGTTTTGAAAAAATGTTGCCGTTTATGCAAAAAATGCATCCATATTCATCAAAGGACGAATTAAAAGACATGTACAAAGCATGTCATGAAGATAGAGGGATGATGGACGGGACAAACAAAAAGGAAATGAGTAATGAAAATATGATGAATAGCTTTTAATATTTAATAACATAGGAGTATTAGCATTAAAGGAGTTGATGAATGCCTAGCAATGATAACCAATTGAATATAATAACTAATAATTTTATCTATTAAGTACTTTCCAAAAAGGGCATCCAAATCAAAAAATGAAAAAAAGCTCTGACAACTTCCCCCATGGTCAGAGCCTTTTTTCATGTAATTCGATTTTAGACGGTACATTAAACTTATTCACAGTTTGTACACAAAAGGCAACAGAATGAGCTCATTCTGTTGCCTTTCTTGTCTAATTCTAACCTTTATTTGGTTGAAAGTTCACTTTCTGTTACCCATTTATGATTTTTCACTTTTTCTCCCCCAGCAGCCGGAGTGTAATCAATCATATATACAGTTGTTTGTTCGGCTGAATCAATTGTCCCAGTTGCACCCTTCATACCTTCCATGTGGTCAGCTTCTATGGTAACTTCTGTTCCAGGTTTTAATGTTTCACTACCAGCATTCTTTATTTCTTCTTGAATAACCCATTTATGGTTCTTCACTTTTTCTCCACCTGTTGTTGGAGTATAGGAAACCGCGTAGGCTGTTGTATCATATGCACCCACAATTGTTGCTTTTGCACCGTTCATACCTTTCATATGGGCAGCTTGGATAATAGCTTGACTTCCAGCTTTATAGGTTGGATTCTCTTTCTCCATTAAACCTTTCGGAATTTGACCTGAACTAGAATGCTCCATATGATCCATATTCATACTTTTATGGTCCATATTTTTATTATTTTCATCATCACTTTTCTGATCACTGTTGCTCGCACAAGCAGATAACAAAAATATTAATACAAAAGAAACAAATCCTACTACCAATCTTTTACTTTTCATGATTACCTCCTAGAAATCTTATTTCTAAAGTATTCTACATCAAAAGTTTGCAGAAATTATGAAGAATTATCTTGCAATGCTCGTATAAATATAAATCTGTTTCTACGCGCTGTATTTTACATATTACTCTTAGATTACTAATCTAAATGGATAAAAACTATAAAAAGAAGAACCTTTCGGTCCTTCCTTTCTTCATCTAAATAAGCCAGTCTTTAATTAAACTCTGTGCATCATAGGTAGAGAGAATAAATAAATATTAGTGATTGCAAGAACAGTCATGAGTACGTAGTAAGAAAGCATGGCCTTAAATGCTGTCTTTTTGCCTTTTCCCATTCTGTACACAACATAACAAGTGCCTACCAATCCAATTAAGATTACAATATATTGAATCATTTGTACGGTTGGTGTGGAAGCGAGACTTAAACTCGCTGGATTGGAATCGACCCCAAATAATCTGATCGAATTAAACCAAACGGCCTTTCCTTCAGTGAAGATATGGAAAAGGTTATGAGCTAGGTGTCCTGCTAAGTCTAAAGGAATAATTGCATAACCAAAACGTGTAAAGTTCTTTTTGATTGTACCATCCATGCCAAGAGAAGATGCTAGTTTTGCAGTTCCTAACAATAGTAGAATCGGTAATGCCATAGCAATGATAAAGGCGATCGTAAAGTTAACAACATAGCTTGAAGTACCAGTAACAGACCCTATTGCTTTTAAGATAGCCTGCCAAGGTTCAAGCATCGTAATATTTTGTACAAACACAATCCCCATAATAACAGCTGCTAGAGAAGCATGCTCAAGCTTTGGATTTTTTAAGCCCCATAACTCTTTCGTAGGAACTCTTGTTGTAATTTTGACTGAATTATTTGGACAGTTTTTCACACAGTTTCCGCAAATATTACATTCTGCACTCGACTCCATTGTTCTAGGGAATTGGAACATTGGACATCCTTCCACACCTTCAGTTCCTTTATAGCAGGATTGCACTTTACATGTTTTACAAATATCAGGTGTTGCCTGAACTTTTAAAGCTCCAGAGCGTGAATAGTTCCCAGCAAGACCACCAAGGAAACAAAGCGTCTTACAGAAGGTTCTTCTTTCATAAAAAACGGAAGTGGCTACAACCATTGTGACGAGTAAAAGCAATAAATATCCTGAACCTCTTGGCGACTCGACAATTCCCCACACATGGTCACTATAAGTAATCATTATAAAGAATAAATCAATCAACCAAATACCATATTTTTTTAAAAACTTTGGCATCGGTCTCTTGCTGCCAACAAATTTCCGGACAATATCACTTAATTTACCGAACGGACAGATGGCACACCAGAAGCGGCCAGTTACTAAAAATAGAACAGGTATAATCGGCCACCATAACACCCATGTCATCGTGGTACCAAAGTTTTTACTTGGATCAACAGTTCCCATAACTAATTCATAAACAATAATGGAAAATACAAAGATAACGATCCATTGAAAGATTCCAGGATACCATTTGCTTTTAACAAATTTCTTCACAACTGGTAGGGATAGAAGATCAAACGATTCCTTTTCAGGTAAGTTTTTCTCAGGCATTGCCATTGTTTAAATCCCCCTTTCTTCTAAACCATTTATTCCAAACACCTATTAAGATAAATGATAGATTTACTGCTCCAAAGGTACCTAACACTTTATAATTTGGCGGTAGTTCAACCATTGCTGCATGATGATCGTGAGCTTCACCACCGCTACCTTCCATGTCTGTTCCGCTGTCATGATTCATTCCTTCCATGTCCGTTCCACTGTCATGGTCCATTCCTTCCATGTCATCACCCTCACTGGATGCATCTTGATCCTTTGTACCACTATTTTTGAGGGTCTCTGTTGCTTGTTTTATGTTTGGGCTATGAGAATGCCCCTCATCTGCTAAAGCTCTTACATCGAATGAGAAAATAAATGCTAATGTAAAGATAAGTAAATATAGTTTTTTCAATTTTTCCACCTCCGGAAAGTTAATTATGCAACTAATGTTCATATGTATAATGTACTGGGTAAATTTGCAGTTTGTATGCATTTTTGTTGGATATAATATGGCATATAGATTTCCTATTCATTTGTTCATATATTTGTAAAATCTGACCTCTATATTTAAATTTAGAATTAAATTACACTTTGACTCTGTTGGTTCCCTATTTAATAATACTTACAAAACAAAAAAAACAACGATTCTCATTCGTTGTTTTTTTGTTTTGTATCAGGGTTATAGAGACCAATAAGTTAATGTATCAAAAATCCCTAAAAGTAACATCAGAATCCCAGCGATCCTTTGTGTCACCATCCCAAACTTCCTCCCTTTTTTCATTATCACTCCACTACCACCGAGGTACCAAATGATAAAAATAAAAATCAACAGTGGAATAGCCGTTCCAATTGCAAATATAGGAGGTAAAATAAACCCATAGGCACTAGACATTACAACCGGCATTAATGTCACAAAGAATAGTAGAAACATAGTCGGACAGAATGCTAGTGAAAAACTAAAACCTAACATAAAAGAACCGAATGGATTTTCACTCTTGTATTCTTTTGATCCCTTTAATAAATTTAATGTTCCTTTTAATTTTATAAAACCCAACATAAACAACCCAACTATAATTAATAATGGGCCCATAATCTTCCGAAGCCACGGAAAATATAACGTAAGATTTTGTTCAAATCCCCTTCCGAGCAGCCACACTAAAACACCTAATAATGAAAACGCCACTACCTTTCCTAAAGTGAAAAAGATAACATCCTTCCAAGCGATTTTCTTTTGAATAGAATGGTTACCATAAAGTGTTACTGCACTAATATTACCTGTCAGCTGACAAGGTGCAAGAGCACCTATAAGTCCTAGGATAAACGCAAAGACGATTGGCCAGGATTCTAAGCTATAGGCTATATTGGAAAACGGTTTACTCACAAATGAGCTAAATTGACTTAATATACTGTACATTTAATCACCTTAAATCAATAGTTGATACACAAAAGCTTAACATAAAGTGATGCAGAAATTATGGAGAATAACCAACCTCTATAACTTTATTAAATTCCTCTTACTTAACCGTTATAGAACATTTATACATACCCATCCAAACCATCATTTTTATGTCTAAAACAGCAACTCCTAAAAAGAAACAGCTGTTTTGTCTTAGTCGTTATATTGTACCTTCAGGCTGCAAGGAACAACTATATGTTCCTTTTTCAATTTGAATAGTGGCATGTTCAATACCGAATTGGTCATGCAATTCCTTTGTTAATTTTTGAAGCAGCTCATCATTATCATCTATTTCAGATCGAATTATATGAACGGTTAGGGCAGCCTCTGTCGTACTCATTCCCCAAACATGCAGGTCATGAATTTCCAAAATCGTTGGTAAACCACTTAAGTAATCCTTAATTTTATTAATATCAATGCCTTCTGGTACAGCATCAAGTGATAAGTTAATGGATTCCTTTAATAATCCCCAAGTTCCAAATAGAATGACAATTGAAATTAAAAGACTTACTAGAGGGTCAAGCCATTGCCATCCTGACCAAAGAATAATAAACCCTGCAATCACTACCCCAAGTGAAACTAATGCATCCGCAGCCATGTGCATGAAAGCCCCACGGATATTTAAATCGTTTTTTCTTCCTGACATAAAAAGTAAAGCTGTAAGAGTGTTAATCACAATACCAATGATTGCTACGATGATAACAGTTTTTCCTGCAACTGGTTCTGGAGAAGAAAATCGTTGGATAGCCTCCCAGGCAATAGCACCAATTGCTACTAATAAAAAAACAGCATTGAATAGCGCAGCTAAGATGGAACTTCTTTTATATCCATAAGTCCGCTTTTTAGTAGGTGCTTTTTTTCCTAACCAAACGGCAATCCAAGCAATAATTAAACCTAGAACGTCACTTATGTTATGTCCTGCATCCGCAAGCAGTGCTAAAGAATCCCCTAGGATACCGTATATAATTTCAACAATAATAAATATGGTGTTTAATATAATCCCAAATCCAAATGCAAAGCCATAATTGGCTGGTGCATGACTATGGCTATGTCCATGACCGTGACTGTGGCTGTGACCATGGTTATGACCATGGCTATGATTATGTCCCATTCCGATCTCTCCTACTTAAATTTTATTATGACAAGCATGCTCAATTGCTTGTTGTACCCTTCATTTAAAGGCTCCCCACTTTGGGAAGCCCAATTTTATTTGTCTTTTACTCGGAGAAGTCGTAAACCATTAAGAGTCACAATAAGAGTAGCTCCCATGTCTGCAAATATCGCAATCCACAGGGTTAACCAACCTGGAATCACTAATAATAATGCTAAAAGTTTAATTCCTAATGAGAAAGTGATATTTTGCTTGATGATAAATAATGCTTTCCTGCTTAGTTTTAACGTAAATGGTAGTTTCCCTAAATCATCTGCCATTAAAGCTATATCAGCTGTTTCTATAGCTGTATCCGTTCCAGCCCCACCCATCGCTATTCCGACTGTGGATGCAGCTAAAGCTGGTGCATCATTTACACCGTCTCCGACCATTGCCACACGGTCAAATTTGGTTCTTAGTTCTTTAATAAGTGTTAATTTATCTTGGGGTAAAAGATCTGCTTGTATATCAGAAACCCCTACCTGCTTTCCAATCGAATTGGCGGTCCTTTTGTTATCACCCGTTAACATAATGGTTTTTTGAATACCTAATGAGTGAAGTTTCTGTATCACTGATTTACTGTTCCCTCTCACTTCGTCTGCAACTGCGAGTAGTCCCAATATTTCTGTTGCAGTACCAGCAACCATCACTGTTTTACCTTTATTTTGCAAGTCAGAAATGTTTGCTTTTAGATTCGATGGAATTCCATTTGATAGGATCTCATCGAATAAATTAGGGCTTCCCACATAATACATTTTACCGCTGACCCTACCTTTGATGCCTTTACCTGTACTGGAAGAAAAGTCTTCAATCACAAGATCTTGATAAGGTAGGTTTTCCTGCTCTGCTTTCTTCATGATTGCTGAAGCCAAAGGATGCTGAGAACCCTTTTCTAAAGCAGCGATAATGGAAAGAAGTTCATTCGAATTTGAATTTGGTTGAGGTAGATAATCCGTTACAACAGGTATTCCTTCTGTTAAGGTACCTGTTTTATCAAAGGCAATGGCTTTAATGGCTCCCATTTCCTCTAAATGAATCCCACCTTTGATCAGAACCCCGTTTCGTGCAGCATTTCCGATTGCAGTAACAATAGATACAGGAGTGGAAATGACAAGAGCACAAGGACAACCAACCACTAATACAGCAAGACCCTGATAAACCCATTTGCTCCAGTCCCCATCAAATAAAAGTGGTGGAAGTACGGCCACTAATAGCGAAATAAACATGATAACAGGTGTATAATACTTAGCAAAGCGATCGACAAATGCTTGTGATGGAGCCCTTTCTGCTTGAGCTTCCTCTACAAGGTGAATAATTTTTGCAATAGTCGTATCGTCCACATGTTTAGTAACTTTTACTTCAAGCAGTCCTTCTTCATTTAGTGTTCCTGCGAACACTTCATCATCTATGGTTTTCGAAACTGGAACAGATTCACCTGTAATCGCAGCTTGATTCACAGCGGATAATCCTTTAACTACTTTTCCATCCATGGCAATTTTCTGTCCTGGTTTTACAATTAAAATATCCCCAATCCGAATATCGTCCACTTCTACTGTAAATTCTTGATTACCTCTTCGTATTAAGGCCTCTTTTGGAGCAATATCCATTAAGGAACGAATCGATTGTCTGGCTTTATCCATTGAATAGGATTCTAGAACCTCACTAATGGCAAACAGGATGACAACCGTTGCTCCTTCTCCCCACTCACCGATAATTGCTGCTCCAATAACGGCGATCGTCATCAAGGTTCTCATATCAAACTCTAATTGGAATAAGTTCTTCAATCCTGTCGTAAACAGGCGATGACCGCCTACTAAAATAGAAGCCCCATACGCTAAAATCGATGAGGTACTCTCTTCACCATACATTTGTCCTGACACCCAGCCAATGATCAAGAAAACCAATGAGGCGATAACAGATGAATGTTTTTTCAAAAACGGCTCTTTTTTCTCTTCAAATTTTTGTTTTTCAGGTATGACTTTTATATTTTCAAAGGCCCCTGCTTTCTCTATTTCCTCTATAGTTGTTTCACCATAAACGGTAAGTTTAGAAGCTCCGAAATTTACACTTGCATTAGCAACACCATCCAGGTGTTGTACGTTCTTTTCGAACTTTGTCGCACAGCCCGCTCAGGTGAATCCCTGTACACGGTAAACGGTTTTTTCACTGGTTTGTTCTAAAGCGTTACTCATGAGATTTCACCTCCTGTTGATGTTCAAATGCAGTCTTAATCAATTGTTTTACATGATCATCATCTAATGAATAGAAAACTAATTTTCCCTCTTTTCGATATTTCGCTAATCCTAAATTTCGAAGAAGTCGTAAATGGTGAGAAGCAGTAGCTGTTGAACTTCCTACAATGTTTGCTACGTCACATACACATAATTCATCTTCTTCACATAAGGCAAAGGCAATTTTAATTCTAGTATCATCAGATAAGGCTTTGAATATTTGTGATACAGACAGAGTATCTTGCTGTGAAATAGAACCTTTTAAACGTTTTACTTTGTCTTCATCAACGCAGGTTACTTCACATACATCATCGTGCTTCATTTTTTCACCGCCCATTATTCAAACGTCTATTTGATTATTAGTATATGTTAGTTCAAAAAAATGGTCAAATGATTATTTGAATGTTTTTTAGTCTATTCAAGGACTTTCCACAACTAAAAGGAATTTCAATTTTCATTTTATTTATAATGCTATTGTATTAAATAATATTATAGCGTTATAATATTATAGCGTTATAATATGGTAGTGTAATAATTCATTAACGTACTAAAGGAAATTAAAATAAATAGCTAAGGTGGTAGTTCTATTATGAAACGGTTAATACCTATGATTCTAGTAATAGCAGCACTATTCTCGATCCTTACAGGATGTTCGTCTAAATCATCAGGAGCAAAGGACAACACGCTCGTGATTGGGATTGATGATAAATTTGCCCCGATGGGTTTCCGCGATGAGAACAATAAAATTGTTGGTTTTGACATTGACTACGCGAACGCAGCTGCTGAAAAGATGGGGAAAAAGGTCAAGTTTCAACCAATTGATTGGAGCACAAAAGAAGCGGAATTAAGCAGTGGACGGATTGACCTTATTTGGAACGGATACACTATTACGGATGAACGTAAAAAGAAAGTTCTTTTCACGAGGCCATATTTAAAAAATGCACAAGTGGTTGTTACATTGGCTGATTCAAAGCTTACTAAATTAGATGATTTAAACGGGAAGGTTGTTGGACTGCAAACACTATCTTCTGCAGCTGATGCTTTGGATGCCGCACCTATTAAAACTAAAATTAAGACGGTTACCGAATTTGCAGATAATGTCCAGGCCTTAACTGACTTAAAAAGCGGTCGTTTGGATGCGGTAGTTATTGATGAAGTTGTTATCGATTATTATATGAAAAAGGAAAAAGAGGCTTTTAAAGTACTTCAAGAATCACTTGCTCCCGAAGAATACGGAATTGGTGTTAAAAAAGGGAATGAAGCTTTACTGGAAAAGCTGCAAAAAGCACTCGATGAGATGAATGAGGATGGCACTGCAGCAGGTATCTCTGAAAAGTGGTTTGGCGAAAATAAAGTATTAAACTAATACCGAATATAAGGCGAACAGGATTTCCATTGGGAACCCTGTTTTGCTTTTGGAGGAACATATATGTCTTTTGATTATCTGATTTCCATACTTAAACCAATGCTCGAAGGCGCCCAGATGACAGTCCTCCTGTTTGTCATTGCGATCGTGGTTTCGATTCCACTTGGGTTTATATTAACGCTGGCAGTCGGCAGCCGTTTTAAGCCTGTGTCCCTGCTTGCACAAGGATATATTTACGTGATGCGCGGTACACCGCTCTTGCTTCAGCTGTTATTTATCTGTTTCGGGCTGCCGATGATACCAGTAGTTGGAGAATATTTAGTTTTGGACCGCTTTGTCGCTGCCTGTTTAGGTTTTATCTTGAACTATGCTGCCTATTTCGCCGAAATTTTTCGCGGCGGGCTTCTTGCGATTGATAAAGGTCAATATGAGGCATCGCAAGTGCTCGGCCTGAATAAATGGCAGACGTTGACAAAGGTCATCCTGCCGCAAATGTTCCGGATCGCCCTTCCCGCTGTTGCGAACGAATCTGTTACATTGGTCAAAGATACCGCACTGCTCTATGCGGTTGCCGTACCGGAATTGTTGCATTTTGCGCAGACAGCTGTAAACCGCGACTTTACCATCGTTCCTTTCTTCGTCGCCGGTATTATTTACTTGATCATGACGCTCCTCTTAACGATGGTCTTTAAATGGCTCGAAAAACGGTTCAAATTTGAATAAGAAGGAGTGGTAACTATGCCTGTCATGGAAATAGCTAACCTCAAAAAATCGTATGGGAATTTGGATGTCCTAAAACAGATTAGCTTTGATGTAAATAAAAATGATGTGTTAGCCGTCATTGGTCCCTCCGGTTCCGGGAAAAGTACGATGCTCCGCAGTTTGGTCCATCTTGAAAAAATAGACGGTGGCACGATTTGTGTCTCCGGTAAGCATTTAGTAAAGGACGGCGTTTATGCAAAACCCCTGGAGATTAAAGAGATCAATGCAAAAATGGGGATGGTTTTTCAGCATTTTAACCTCTTTCCGCATCTCACGGTGAAAGAAAATTTGGAACTAGCTCCAAAAATGCTGAAGAAGGAAGCGCCCGCTAAAATTCAGCAACGAAGTAGTGAACTACTCGAGAAAATCGGGCTTACTGACCGGGCAGCAGCCTATCCAGCCAATCTCTCAGGCGGGCAAAAACAACGAGTCGCCATTGCCAGAGCGCTCATGTTAAACCCAGAAATTCTGCTTTTTGATGAGCCTACTTCTGCATTGGACCCCGAATTAACTGGTGAGGTATTACAAGTGATGAAGGATTTGGCCGAAGAACACATGACGATGATTGTTGTGACACATGAGATGGGATTCGCCAAGGAAGTAGCAAACCGGGTTATTTTTATGGACAATGGGGAGATTGTGGAATCTGGTTCGCCCGCCGAGTTGTTTACAAACCCTAAGAATGAACGAACGAAGGCTTTCTTAAAACGAAGTTTAAAATGATTTAGAACCCAGTCTTACATCAGAGATCTTCCGGACAAAACCTACAGAAAAATTGTTATTCATAAACAAATCCCTCTGAAAAAGAGGGATTTTTTATAATAAGGTGATAAGTGAACCGCCCACCGCTCCGGTGATCACAATAACCCACGGCGGAAGTTTCCAATACGCCAACATACTAAATAAGATCGCAGCAAAAGCAAAATCAATGGGAGCCAAAATAGAACTTGTCCAGATTGGCTCGTAAAAGGCTGCAATCAATATACCAACAACAGCAGCATTTACTCCCATCAATGCTCCTTTTATCTTAGGATTCTGCCGCAGCATGTTCCAAAAAGGCAGTGTTCCTAAAACAAGCAGGAATGCTGGTAAGAAAATAGCGACAGTGGCTAGGATTCCACCCTTCCACCCATTGATTACGGTCCCAATATATGCAGCAAAGGTAAATAACGGTCCTGGTACCGCTTGAGTTGCGCCATATCCACTTAGGAACTCTTCTTTACTTAACCACCCAGTCGGTACAAATTCGTGTTCAAGTAATGGGAGCACCACGTGGCCTCCTCCAAAAACAAGAGAGCCTGACCGATAAAAACTGTCAAACCATCCAATCCAATCGATCGAAGTTACTTCTCTTAATAGAGGCAAAAGAACTAGAAGCCCAAAAAACAATACTAAACAAATAACGGCAAATCGTTTAGAGATAGGAAAATCAATCGTGGTAGCTTCCTTTTCTACCTCGTGTTTTTTATAAATAAGCAGACCGGTCGCTCCCGCTAATAAAATCAGACCGACTTGGGTATAGGCTGTCTGCCACAACAGCGTACCTGCTAACGTAAATAAAGCAATCGCTTTTCTTTGGATATCAGGGGTTAATTTTTGCGCCATTCCTAAAACTGCATGGGCCACGACTGCTACTGCAACAATTTTCAACCCATGGATCCACCCGCTATCATTTATTTCCAAACCCTTAAGAATCATTGCAAAAAGAATCAAGGCAATCACAGAGGGAGCGGTAAAACCAATAAACGCTAAAATCCCGCCCAGGAGGCCGCCTCGTAGCACGCCGATTCCAATTCCAACCTGGCTGCTTGCGGGACCAGGCAAAAATTGACACAAAGCCACTAAATCAGCATAACCTTTTTCATCAATCCATTTTCTTTTTTGAACATATTCTTCATAAAAGTAACCTAAGTGAGCGACTGGTCCGCCGAAAGATGTTAAACCAAGTCTAGTCGAGACTAACAGTATTTCTATAAGTGATTTTCCTAAGTTTTGTGCCACAACGTTATTCCTCCATTTATTTACGAAGGGTGCAATTTTTATATTGTTATTATATATCGATATGTAGCATGTTCATAGGTATTACATAAAAAGAAGAACCGAACTGGCTCTTCTCTTTTTACTGAATATAAAAATCACATTGCTACATATTGGCTCGCCATAGTCACGATTTTTTTATCGCATCATCTTTCAGAGATATCCAGAACGCCGTGACAATAGACACAATCATCACAAGAAACGGGGCATAAAAGAGCAAGAAATCATCCATGTTCATTCCCCCTAAGCATGTTCATCATTTCGATTCCCTTGTACATATTCCTTGTTAAACAGAAACAATTTTAGCAGTAAATACAGCGATGGCAGGAGTAATCCTAACCCTGCAATGAAGGCAACAATCAGGGCAATCGCCATCGATTGATTCGTAAAACTATCATAAAGGGTGAGATAGGGATACAGTAAATAAGGATAATGGGAAGCGCCATAGGCCAAAAAGGCAAGCGCAAATTGTCCGACTAATAACCAGAATGCCAGACCGTACGCACGCCGCTTCCAAATCAAATAAACGGTTCCAGCAAAGAAAACGACAGACAATCCGAACAACCACCAAAGGTCGAGTAAGCGCTGATAATGTTCCGGATTGTGCGTCCTCATTTCTATGATAATACCCGCAGCCGTGATAATTGCCGGTCCTGCCCAACTAAGCGCATATTTACGTAGAAGGTTCGTTGCCGCTTCATCCTTTGCATGATGGGCATACCATGTCAAGAAAACAGCGGAGATATATAATACGGCTGTCAGACTAAGGACCACAATACTCCACGATAAAGGACTAGTAAACAAAGCCCAATAATCAAGCACAGGCGCAGAACTTTCCATTGACACAAAGCCGCCTTCTGAAATGGTCAAGACACTCGACAGCGACGCTGGAATAAATAATCCCGTCAACCCATACAAAATGGTGTACCGCTTATGCTTGAGTCCCCCGTAGGTTGTAAAGGCATAATAAGCTCCCCGAATCGCTAGTAAAATAATCGCAATGCTTGCCGGCACAAGTAAGGTTGTGCCGAAGTAATAAGCAGTTTTTGGAAAAAAACCAACCATCCCGACGAAGAAAAACACTAAAAAGACATTGGTGACTTCCCAAACTGGCGATAAATAGCGTTGAATAATCTTCGTCAAAATATGCTGTTTCCCGGTTAATGTACTAAACGCGTTAAAAAATCCTGCCCCAAAATCAATGGACGCAATGATAATATATCCAAAGAGAAACAACCCCAATGCGCTTATTCCGACGATTTCCAGTGTCATAGCACATCACCCGCTTTCTCGGAGGCTCTATCGGCCAATTCCTGTTCCACCGTGTTCTTTCGGAACATCCGCCAGAGTACAACTGCACTGCCAACCCCGAGGACAAGATAAAGCCCAGCAAATAAAACCAACATGATATCCACTTGACCGCTTGTCGTCGCTGCATCTTTAGTTCGTAAAATCCCGCGCAGAACCCATGGCTGACGGCCGACCTCGTCCAACCACCACCCCGCCTCAATCGCAAGAATGGAGAGAGGGCCGCCGAGCACAAGCAGCCAACGAAACCATTTGGACAAAACGAAACCCCAGTGGCGCCAAGTACCAATTACATACACCAAAGACAAAACGGTCATCCACATCCCAATCGTCACCATCGTATCGAATAAATAGTGGATATACAGGGGCGGCACTTCATCCTTCGGAAATTGATCAAGTCCTATCACTTTTGCATTAGGAACTTCATGAGCCAGAATGCTGAGTGCAAAGGGAATTTTCAGTGCATATTTTACTTCGCCATTATCAAGGACACCGTATAAGACAAGCGGTACACCTTTCCCGGTTTCAAAGTGCCACTCGGCAGCAGCTAATTTTTCTGGCTGATATTCGGCCAAATACTTTCCGGAGAAATCTCCTAAAAGAGCGGTTGCTACGGAAAAGACGAATCCAAGTTTCATTGTTAAAAACAAAGCCTTTTTATGATACGCATGGTTTGACCCCTTAAGTAAACGAAAGGCACCAATCGCAGCCAGGACAAACGCTGAAGTCATATAGGCGGTGACAACCACATGGGCTACCTTTGTCGGCATCGCCGGATTAAACATGGCCACAAATGGACTGACATTCACTAATTGGCCATTAACGACATCAAAGCCTTGTGGCGCATTCATAAATGCATTGACAATCGTAATAAAAACGGCAGAAAAAGAGGCTCCCAACGCAACCGGAATCAGCAGGAGCAGATGTTTTTTCTGGTCCTTAAACCGATCCCAAGTATATATGTAAATACCTAAAAAAATCGCTTCAAAGAAAAACGCAAATGTCTCCATAAATAACGGCAGGGCAATCACATTTCCCGCTAATTGCATAAAATTGGGCCATAGGAGTGAGAGTTGTAACCCTATCGCGGTCCCGGTCACAACGCCCACAGCCACGGTAATCACAAATCCCCTTGTCCACCTTCGAGCTAATAAAATATAGTGTTCATCTTGTTTCTTTATCCCTACCCATTGAGCAATCATAATCATCAGCGGAATCCCGACACCAATGGTTGCGTAAATGATGTGAAAAGACAAGGTCAATTCTGTGAGGACACGACTAAAAAATACTGCTTCCTCATTACCCATTAAACTCCCTCCTTTCTTATCCTGAAAAAAGCCGTCCAATGATCGACAGTCCCATAATGGATGCAACAATAAAAGCCAGCCAAATGAGCTTCCGCTCTTGTTTTTTGTAAATAAAAATCCCACCTAATCTTTTGGCTAATTTAATTAATTAAGCACACTTCTTACATACTATTCCCAAAATTATGGCGGAATATATTTAACGGCACCGGAAAGTATCCGCACACAGAAAAAATAGTGGGAAGTGGCGGTCAGTCAACAATCCCCACCACATTCCCACTATTCATTTTTTTACCAAGACGAACGGTCAAGGTTAATCCAAATTTATGCATTCCCAACATTAGGATTCCCGCAAACAATTGATCAAGTCTTGTATTAAATGGTGATGGCAGTATATTGAGAGAACTTAATTGGGAAGGTGAGATACAAAGGTTCGCGGTTAGTTGTGTAAGTAGAGGATTATTCATTCCACCAATAAAGGCAGTTAATATGAAAAGCAAACAGGCAGGCATTAATACAAGCCCGCTCAAAAATAGATATCGTTTATTTTGCCCTTTTGAACCATACTTCTTCGAGTCAGGAGAGGCTATTGGCCCCCACATCCTAAAAGATAGGACAAACAGCACAAATAGGTACCCATTATGGACAAACGAATTTTGAGAGAGAGTCGTTAAAACTACTGGGAAATGGTACATCAAGAACATTGCTCCAAAAGCATAAAGTGCAGCAATTGGCGGTAAGAAAAACTTGCTTACTCTTACAAAGATGGAGAGATGACGAATTTGCTGGAGAAATGAATCTGGAATTCCTAATAAAAATAGAGGTGGGATAATAAAGTATAAAATGCTCATTTGCAGCATGTGCAAACTATACGACAAGTGACTTATGGTTTCAAATGGACTGCCAAAGGTTCCGTACATAATGCTTAAACTGAGGAAAAAAAGCAGGGGTTGTTTTTGATGAAGCTTTATTTTTGTAAAAGAAAGTACTAAGACTACATATAAAACCGCTATACAAATGAGGCAAGCTAGTATTGGGGTATTCCACAACGATTGACCTTCCAACCACATCGCATAAAACATGAAATCCTCCTTCCTACTCTGGGGATATTTACTTTTTAAGCGAGCAAATAACTTTAGATTTTATGACAGTTTAGCTGATTTATGACAAAAAAAAAGAACCTTAGTGGCTCTTCCTTTTCCATATTCAGTTTTACTTTCAAAGCAAAGTCCCTCTTTTAACACATATATAGCCGCTGCCTCGTTCGACTTCCTATCTTTTTCTGACTAGACGGTTCTTTTTTAAAAGATTACTCTCAATTTTCTCATAGTACTCAATTAACCAAAGAATTACTTTGTTTATTTCCTCGAATCGGACTAGTAAGAAATGGATGGCACAAGCAACACTTGCCCCAATGAGCATCCCTGCAGCCACATCTAAAGGATAATGGACTCCTGTCCAAACACGGGACAGAGCAATGCCTGCAGCTAAGACCAACCACATCCAGCCGTCACGTTTTTTCCAAATCCAAATGGACGTCGCGATTACGAATGCGGCAGTCGCGTGGTCACTTGGAAACGAGGCGTTTTTCACATGAGGGATTAACCAGTTTACATGATGGGTGACAAAAGGACGATTCCGGTAAAAAAAGTGACCTATTTCTCCATTTATACTTAACGCAACACTAGCGGCCAGAATAACCTCAACAACCATTTTTCGGTTTTGTGATTTATGATAAAACCAATAAAAAATGATTCCTGCAAAAAATAGATACTCTGCTTTTTCTGCTAAAAATATCATCAATGGGTTTAAAAATCGCTCACTTATTGCAAAGTGATTGATTATTTGAAAAATACTATAGTCTATGTGAGACATCTTAACCAACCTCCAGATTCATGTGGTTCAACAATCTTATATTCTCAAAGGAGAAGAAAATCTAACCAATCCCGACTGCCTGCTGCTCGTCTTTTGTTCAAGGATTGTTTCTATTAACTCCACGATATTTTCCGGCTTCTCTAGCTCAATTCCCTGCTGGTAAGCATCAATAGCATCCTCCCAGCCTTTCATTTTTTTCTGGTTCGTTAAAACACTAAGCAACTGTTTTTCCAATGGAGTGCTCTGGTCAAGCTCAAATACTAGCTCTTTCCGCTTTAAATATTGGAGATTTATTTCCTCCTGCCCTGGAAGTGCAGAATGAACAAAGATTGGCAGTCTTTTTTGGATTGCTTCACTTATTGTGACTCCACCCGGTTTTGAGATAATCGCATCCACTTCTTCATAAAGTAAATTCATTTCTGATCTTGAAGAAAGATAGGTTAATGGTTTGATATAATCTAGATCCCACGAAAGAATTTCATCATAAAGCTTCTTGTTATTACCACACAATACGAAGAAGTCTAAGTTTGAGGAGAGCTTTAACTCTTCAGCTAGTTTCAAAATCCCGCCCAAACCGCTATTTCCTCCAGATAATAAGATTTTGAGACGCTCATTATCTTGTTTCCGATGAAGGGTTTTTGTAATTTCTTCATGGACAGGAATACCAGTGACCATCATCTGTTGGTTCGTGGCTTGATATTTTCTGCCGAGTTTTCGTTTGATCTCTTGGCTAGGGAGAAAATGGAAATCAATCCCCTCTCTTCCCCAAACACTATTAATAAAAAAATCTGTGTAAACGTTAATAATCGGTATGTCGCATTTTCCCTTCATTTTTAACTTACTAAGAAGATAAGAAGGGAACCCATGTGTACAAACAAGTAAATCTGGTTTTTCCTCCGCTAACAATTGCTCCATTTTCTTCAAAAAGAGGGGTTGATACCATTTAAAGGAATGTTTTTTAGTTGGTGATACGTAAAAAAAGCTTTTATAGGCAAGATTATAAGTTTCTGGCGCGTAGCGAATCCAATTGAGATAGCCATTTGTAATCACTTTTTCTAACGATTTATTTGTATAACTTAACAAGTCGATTTTTTTAAATGTAAGATCATCTGTATGATTTTTTAACAGATCCATTAATGCCTCAGCGACTTGATGATGTCCCGATTGCATTTGTAAGAGTGGTAAAAACAAAATCTTCTTCACTTATTCCATCTCCTGTTCTACTAGACATCGAACTTTGAAAATGATGATTTCTAAATTACCCTTTCAATGTATCACTCATTTCTTGAAAAACTCGTTTTTTAATGGATTTTTAATCTTACCTTCAGCTTTTTTTTAGCTTGGTCTAAAAACAAAAACCTGAAAAGATGCCTTTTCAGGTTTTGTATTATTTTCTCCTATTCAGCTGATGCCGTTTTTTTCCTTTTTATATACTTAAGTATAACAAATAGCAGAAAAAGAATGAAAAATACCATTCCTAAATATGGAATATAGTCTGGATTTATATGAAATACCTTTCCTGCATAATAGCCTCCCACAATAAAAGGGATGGTCCAGAGAAGAGTGCCTAGCAGGGAAAAAAGGAAAAACCGCCGAAATGGAATGTTTGTAATCCCAGCAAAATACGGACTTATCTGCCTAATACCTGGCAGATAAAAACCGATAACGATTGTTTTGCGTACATTTTTCGTATATATACGACTTACTTTTTCCCAACGGTCATCGCTAATCCCGACATACTTACCGAATTTTTTTATAAAAGGGGAACCTGCATATTTTCCAATCGAATAGGCTGTTTGCATTCCAATAAACGCTCCCAGAATGGAACTTAGTATGGCTAGCCCTATTGAGAGCTTATGATGAAAACTCAGCACGCCGATTAAAAAGAGCAGCGATTCTTCAGGAGCAGGAATGCCCACAATACCAAAGAATAAAAAGAGAAAAATGACTAGGTAACCATATATATTAATATAATTAATAATTGTCTCTACATTCATAGCAGCCTCTAAAAGTTCACTTCTTTTAATGTGATAAATTTTGTGCCCTTTTTTATGTTTTCTTGTAAATAGATTTCTAAGCACTTTAGCATATAACGGGGAGCTAGCCTATCAGCACCCAATGTTTCCCCACAATCATGAAGCAACAATACAGAGCCTGCTTCTGTCGTTTGGAGTAATTCTTCAAGCAGGCCGTTTTTACCCTTCGCTACCTTCCAATCACCGAAGATATGCGACCACATAATCACTTTATATCGCTTGCTCAAAAATAGGCTGGCACTATTAAAACTCCCCCATGGCGGCCGGTAAAAGGATACCTTTTCATTGGTGCATTCTTTGATTGTCTGTTCTGTCATTTGCAGTTGTTTTTTTAAGCGAAAGGGGGAGAGAATCCAACTTGAAATATGGTCATAATGATGAATTCCAATCGTATGTCCCTCCTGACTCATCCGTTTAATAATGGCAGGATAGGCTTTCACTTTACTGCCGACCACAAAAAAGGATGCCTTTACACTGTACTTTTTCAAAAGATCAAGCAACTGTGGTGTGTATTCAGGATTGGGGCCATCATCAAACGTTAATGCAATAGCCGGAGCATGGATCGTCTTGATGATTCCCCTTCCGCTAATCCGGATCAGGATAGTTGGCAATATGGAATAGATAAGAAACAAAATGAATAAAAGAATAACACATACTATCAATATTTTAATCACTCGAAAAACATTTCCTTTCCAACTTTCCGTTTGGGTAAGAACAACTCTACCTCTGTTCCCACTCCCTCCGTACTTTTTACGATGATTTCTCCTTGATGCTGCTTCATAATATTTTTGGCAATCGACAAGCCTAAACCTGTCCCGCCTGTCTCCCTGCTTCGTGCCTTGTCCACGCGGTAAAACCGTTCAAAGACATTCTCTATTTCACACTCAGGTATGCCGATTCCGTAATCTTTTACGGTAATAATCGTCAATTGTTCCTTATCCAGTAAGTACACATCTATTTTATCTGTACTATATTTAATTGCGTTATCGATTAAGATTATCATTGCCTGCTTTAGCTTGACTTCATCCGCGATAACCGTAATGGCTGGTTCTTGGTAATGGAGGTTAATTTCCCTTTTATAGGCACTTTTAAGCTGCTTGAAGATATCTTCGCACAAGGAAACTAAATTGATTACTTTTGGTTCTAAAAGATTACCTGATTCTGTATCGGCTAAATCCAGAAACCTTTCTGTCATTTTTTGAATTCTTGTTGCTTCTGAATGAATCGATTCAATCGCATCATGGGCCACCTCTTCATTTTTTAACCCCCGTCTTAGCAGTAGGTCTGCATAACTTTTGATCACAGTAAGCGGGGTTTTTAATTCATGTGAAGCATCCGAAATAAATTGCCGCTGTTTTTCGAGATTTGCCTCTAATCTGCCAATCATCCGATTAAACGTAACGGCCAATTTTTGCAATTCATCCTTTGTCTCATGTTGGATGATGATCTTTTTCGGGATCCCACTTTTTTCGATATCCTCCATTGTATTAATCATATTGGAGATAGGTTTCATAATCAGATTGGACAACCATCTACCACCGAGCAGTGATAGTACCGCACCTAAAATGGTACAAAAGGCAAGAATGGAGAGTAATAAGTCTTTTCCTGTTTCCAATCCTACTAATTTCTCCCCAAACTCTAGTGTTCCTACTACATGGCCATTTGATTGGATTGGCACCCTGACAATGGCAATTTGTTCTTCTTGATGTTTAAGTCTAATGGTCCTCCTTTCCGTACCTTTTTCAGTAGTGAATTGTGGTTTTATTTTAGCCGCTAATTTCGGATCATTCGTTACTTGATTAACTATTTTCGAATCTGGCTGAACGATCCTTATAAAAGACTGGTTCGTTAGGTATGGAGTTAATTTTTCTTTAATAACCGCTAGAGAATCTCCCTTGTTGATTTCGTTTATCAAATAATCAGCCTTTTGAAGTAGTTCACCATCTTCCATATTGACAGTAATCTTCATAAATGAAAAAAAGACAACCGCATTCACAGCAAGTAACATACATAAAATCCAAGCCGTAGTAATAAGATTTATTTTTGTGGTAATCTTCATTTGTTAATTCTCCCTTACGGTATAACCAATGCCCCTTACCGTCTGAATAATCGTTGGGTCAGAAAAACCTTCTTCAATTTTCTTTCGTAAATGTCTGATAAACACATCAATGACATTGGTTTCCCCTTCATATTCATAGCCCCAAACATGAAGGAGGATGCTCTCCCTCGTGACAATTCGATTTTTATTGGATAGCAAATAAACGAGTAAGTCGAATTCCTTGGGAGTTAACATGATGGAAGTCTCCCCCCTGATGACCTCTCTTGTATCCAGATTAACAGTTAAATCTCTTATTTCTAATAAGGAGTCATTCGATTGTGATGCCATGACTGCAATGGTACTTTGCCGAAGACAAGAGCGAATTCTTGCTAATAATTCCTCGATTTCAAATGGCTTGGTGATATAATCATTCGCCCCTTGATCGAGTCCTGCTACCTTGTCCATGGTCATATTACGGGCTGTTAATAAAATAACAGGTATGAGGTTATTCTCTTTTCGTATTTTTCTTAAAACCTCAATGCCATTCATTTCAGGCAGCATAACATCCAATAAAATTAAATCCAATTTTTCATGTAAGGCTGCCTGCAATCCCGATTTCCCATCATAAGCAACATTTACTTCGTATCCCTCATACTCCAGTTCGATCTTTAATATCTTGGCGATCTGTTTTTCATCCTCTACAACCAAAATCCGCTGTATCATCGTCACCCCTCCTTTATATGGCATGAACCTAGGTTACAAATTTACATATTTTATAAAACCATCTTATTTTTTTAGAAATGATCTACTTCAATTTAGCATGATTTCTGCTTAGTTTTCTTTTTTTCATTGAATTTTAATCTTTTATTCAGATCACACCTGCCACAATCATTCGTCGATTCTATTAAAACATTAAATCTTTGCCCAAATTCATCATACATGGCCATGTATTATGATTGACCTATACAAGCCAAAAACCCCTTCTTTTTAGTTGAAGGAGTTTTTTTATGGTATTGGGGTGTCAGGCACCTATTGGATTGGATTGGTTGGTTCATCGGTAATAAGGTCCTGCAATGAATGTTTCCGGATGGCTAATACAAGATCGGCAAGGAAGTATAATCCTACTGCAGACCAGACCCAGGCCCAATATGGTTCAATCGCTCCGTACATAGAGGCAACCGCAGGATGGATCCATTTTATGCAAAGAATCGACAGGATACTCCAGCAGACAGAGAAAGGCAAACAAATATGTCCATGAAACTGCAGAGGTGAATCTGAATAGTCCCACCATTGTCGGTTAAAAAGCTTCTGTAATAATGCTCCCGTCAAATATTCCACTATGGTTGGGATCAAGAAGCAGAGGAGAATTACCACTAGCCAATTTGTTTCTGGTGAAGTCAAATATACCAGGAGGACAGGGGTAAAGCCGTACATCGGTTTAAATGGTCCAAATAAAAAGTTCGGCTTAAAAAACTCCTGTTTCGTGAAGAAGTTATAACTGTTTTCGAGCAGCCAGCCTAACCATGAGTAGACTGTAAAATAAAAAACGATTGTTGCTGCTCCTTCAAGATTAAAAATATCTGGATTTTGAAACTCAATACCATTCAACAAATTAATGATCATGGCTAAACCACCTTTCATGGATAAGGATTTCCCACTTTAGGTTTAACAGCCATGCATCCAAATATACAAAAAAATTCCTACTTCAAAATAGAAATCCCCTTTTGTTTATTCAAGAAAATTAATGTACACGATGTTTATTAACATCCACGATGTATATTATAATTTGTTTGGCAGGTATGGCAATTAACAATTTTTCAGGGAGGGATTTGACATGTCGGAAAAATCAACAGATAGGCGGATCGTACGAACGAAGCGGTTAATTCGTGATGCTCTAACAGAGCTAATGGAGGAAAAAGGCTTTGAAGGAATTACGGTTCGTGATTTAACGAAAAAAGCGGATATTAATCGGGGTACCTTCTATCTCCACTATCGTGATAAATATGATTTGTTGGAGCAGAGTGAGGCTGAGATATTAAATGAAATTGAAAAAATGACCCTAGAGATAAATCCAAATGATTTCTTGAATTTTAATAGTGAAAATGATCCATTTCCCTTCATCATTAACCTATTTGAGTTTTTCCATGAGAATTCAAGTTTTATGAAAGTGATTTTGGGTCCCAAAGGTGACGCATCCTTCCAAGGAAAATTACGAGATATCATTAAAAAGACCTTTTTCCAACATGTTACGTCAAAGATAAAAGGGGAAGAAATGCTTGTCCCAGTGGAATATCTATTTTCCTATGTCAGCTCTGCCCACCTCGGTGTGATTCAGCACTGGCTAGAAAGCGGGATGGAAAAACCGCCGCGGGAAATGGCGATGATCTTATCGCGGATTACATTATTAGGCCCTAGGCATGTTACCGGGTTGATAAAAAATTAGGCTGCCTTTTTTCAAAAGTAAATGAACACTTTGTTAACTAGTGGACTATAATCAACACATTGTTGTTTTTTGTTTATTGCTTATCTCTCATTGAGTTGTAAAATAAAATCATAACCGCGTCAACAATCCTAGGGGGAATGATTGATGGATTCAACCATAAAAGTAGAAGAAGTCAGCAAAAGCTTTGGAAAAAAAACCGTTTTAAATGACGTCAACTTAAAGATCGAGAAGGGGCAATTATTTGGGTTGATTGGACCTTCAGGGGCCGGGAAAACCACCCTTGTCAAAATGATTGTTGGCATGGATAAGGCGGATACCGGATCGATTCATGTATTAGATAAGAAAATGCCAAATCTTGCTTTACTTCAGGAAATTGGTTATATGGCCCAAGCAGACGCCTTGTATGGAGAATTAACAGGTGAAGAAAATCTGAAGTTTTTCGCTTCGCTATTCGGGTTAAATAAAGAAGCACAGAAAAAGCGAATCACTTATGTTTCCAGCTTAGTAAACCTGACAGACGACTTAAAGAAACGGGTAGCTGCTTATTCTGGGGGGATGAAACGGCGTTTATCCTTGGCGATAGCGTTAATTCAAGATCCTAAAATATTAATCTTAGATGAACCAACCGTCGGCATTGATCCCGAATTAAAATTGTCGATCTGGAAAGAATTTTTACGATTGAAAAATGACGAGCAAAAAACCATCATTGTCACAACCCATGTCATGGATGAAGCGGTGAAATGCGATTATGTTGCTATGGTCCGCGACGGCCGCATTTTAACGAGTGGAACGCCAATCGAATTAAAGGCACTCTACGGGACAGACGATTTTGATGAGGTATTCTTGAAGGCAGGGGTGAAACAATCATGAGAGTACTTGCGCTAATTAAAAGAATTTGTCAGCAGATGTTTCGGGACAAACGCACCTTAGCCTTGTTATTTGTGGCACCACTACTGATTCTGACCCTGATGTACTTTTTATTCAATGGCAACACCGTCGATCCTAAATTAGGTGTCACGGGCGTTGATAGTGGGTTAATAACCGCCTTTAAAAAGGCAGACATTAACGTTAAAGAATACAAGTCAGTAACAAACCATAGCATTCTAGATGACGACCTTGACGGACTGCTGCAGCAGGAGAATGGGAAAATAAAGCTGATACTTCGGAATGACGACCCTTCAAAAGCGAAAGCCTTGCAAATGAAGGTAAACCAAGTAATCGCGGCACAGTTCCAGGCCAAGATTATGATGCAAAGTTCAGGAAAAGCGCCAGCAATGACACCGAAAAGTATCGATATAAACTACGTTTATGGCGATTCAGACACCGTCTTTTTTGATGTATTAAGTCCGATATTAGTGGGTTTCTTTGTATTCTTTTTCGTCTTTATTATTTCTGGTATTGGTTTATTACGCGAGCGAACAACAGGGACCTTGGAACGGCTGATGTCCACTCCAATTCGGAGATGGGAGATCGTTACCGCCTATTTGGTTGGCTATGGAATATTCGCGGTGATTCAAACAATGATCGTTGTTTTCTATGCTATTAATGTATTAGACATCGTCCTTGTCGGGTCGATATGGAATGTGCTCCTCATTAATTTAGTCTTAGCTTTGGTGGCACTCTCGCTTGGAATCCTGTTATCGACCTTCGCAGCCTCAGAGTTCCAAATGATTCAGTTTATCCCGATTGCAGTTATACCACAAATATTTTTTGCAGGAATTTTTCCGCTTGAAGGGATGGCCGATTGGTTACAGGCAGTTGCGAAGGTAATGCCAATGTACTACGCAGGTGACGCATTAAAAGGTGTGATGTATAAAGGGTTTAGTTCGAGTGATATAAGCGGGGACCTTCTTGCCTTAGTGATCTTCGCCGCTATTTTCATTGTTTTGAATATCTTTTCATTGAAAAAATATCGATCCTTATAATCAATTGACAGCCAAAGGACGCACATCCTTTGGTTTTTTTATGTAAAAAAATGTCTCCCTAGAAGGTTTCAGAATAACGGATGAGCCGTTTGTTCATTCTAAACAATGAAGTATAAATCTAATTAAAGGAGACTATCATGGATCAAACACAAATACCTATTCCGAATCCGCCGCGCGCGATTACAACGAAAGACTTAATGTATTTAAAAGATGCGTTATCGTGGGAGCTTCTGGCGTTTAAAAAGTTCCATTCCCTAGCACAAAACGCCGAAAATCCAACCTTCAAGCAGGCACTTGATAAGGCTGGGAGGATGCACCAGGATCATTTTAATCAATTGCTTCCTCACCTGCAAGTGAATAATAATCAAGCAATGGCGAACATACCAAGTCCTTCACAAGTCAACTGAGGAGGTACAACCGTGCAAAACCAACAAGCGCAAAACAATAATCAAATCGCTAATCCGCAAACCGGACAATTGCCAAAAGTTAAAGGACCTAATATGAATGACCGTGACTACTTGAATGATGGGCTCAGTACTTGTAAATATTTAACGGATAGCTTGAACATTGCCGTTCGTGAAGCAAGTCATGAACAACTTCATGCTGATATCTTACAAATTTTAAACGAGACGCACCAAAGCTGCCGCGAGTTGTATAACCTGATGTTCCAAAATGGCTGGTACAAACTTGAAGCCGAAGACCAGCAAAAGCTTGACCAGGCTTATCAACAATTTAGCAATTATTCAACCCAATTTCCTTATTAACGCAACCTGTCATCCTTGATGCCAGGTTCATCTCTATCCAACTGTTTTCAAAATACAACAAAGGGGGAATGAGTCATCATCCCCCCTCTTTGTTATGATCTAATTGTTTTTAATGCTCCGCTCCAACTATTCACTTCGTCAAGCATAGCATTTACATTTGTAAGGTGTAATTCAGCTGGCTTGAATACACTGCCGTTTTCAAAGTCTGTAAATAATGACAAGGTTGGATGTGTACGAACATCCGCCACTTTCAATTCGCCTAGAATTCCACGTAAATGTTCAGCCGCACGAGCTCCGCCTGTTGAACCATAGCTTACGATTCCAGCAGCTTTGTCATTCCATGCTTCACGTGCAAAATCAAGGGCATTTTTTAATGCACCAGTGATGCTGTGGTTATATTCTTGAACAATGAATACAAAACCATCTAAGTTAGCAAGTTTTCCATTCCATTCAGCGATACCAGGTTCTGAACCGTCAGTTGTACCTAAGAATGGTAATTTGAAGTCCGCGATATCAACGATTTCATAGTTTGCATCGCCGCGTTTGTCGGCAATCCCTTTCACCCATTCCCCTACTTGTGGGCTTACACGTCCTTGACGTGTGCTACCTAAAATAATACCAATGTTTAATTTTGTCATTGTTTTTTCCTCCTTTGTTGTTGAATCACCAAATAGTCTACCTAAAAAACCCAACTTCAACACCACCTTAAAAATTTTTTATCTAAAGAGTTACGTAGTGTTCATGAATAAACAAAACGCTTTTTGGCAGGATATTATTCTACTCAATATTACAGAGTAATCTCGAATTAGAATATTATTAATTAATATATCTCTAATTCAAAGTAATTTTATAATATAAAATACATCTTGTCAACGAAATAATCTTATTTGTTTTTTAACAATTAGATTACCCAATAAAGAACATAAAAAACCACTTAGCAATTTTTGGCTAAGTGGTTTTTTGAATTTGGTGTCAGGCACCATCGTTATCCTATTTTCTCATCATACTTGCGCTCGTCCTGAACAAAGAGGATGCCCAGTTCGTGGTGGTCACCTTCGTAAAGTGCACGTTGGAGGAGGCGGATCTCTCCATTGGTATCGAGGACCTCTAGCTTGCAGTGCGCACGGTTTTTTTGCAGGGCTTCGTAGAACACCTTTTCATCACGAACCAACAGTCCATTTGCTTTTGAGATGATTTCACCAACCTGCAGACCCATTTTACTTGCAGGGGACTCAGGGATGACTCCAATAATCATCAGTCCTTGATTTTTTTTTGAAAAATAAAATGGGAGATTATCATCCTTCATCATTGTCATTAATGTAATCAATTCACGGCCAAGGACAGCCAGAGCCGCTACCACGATCGAACTGAGTGGCAACCAATAGCCTGCGACAGAAAGTAATGTAACGAAAACCCCAAGGGCGATTACTCGGCGTCCATGAAGCTGAATGGCAACTTTGGGCAGCATCCCTTTGACTTTCTGGTGAAAGCCAATTGCAAATGGCACCAGAATTAGTGAGTACTCTTGTGATCCCAGATGAAAGACTGGCCACCAATCGAATGGAAGTTGCAGTGCATTACCTGGTATAAGTAAGAACAACGGAAGCATCCAGAGGCGCTTTCCTTCATGCAACCCTACGTTTTGACCGCGTTTGCTTTTGGCAAGTTTAGGTGAGGTCCCTTTTCCGCCATTTTTAAAAATTAGGATTCCTTCTGCAATTAACATCAGTCCTAGCACAACGACAACAGAAGGATAAACCTTGTCACCCAGTGCTTGAAACGACTTCGTAAAGAGCGGGATCGACCAATTATTCTCAGCAATCAATATAATCGCGAAAAAGGCAGCCCCAATCGTATACGCAGGCGATATCCATCGAATATTTGTTGTCAGTGACCACAAAAACGTAAAGACAGCAATCAGTAGAATTGTTGCAAATGGAACGGCGATGCCTGCCGCAACAACTATAATAGAAAGAACCAGTCCGATCAGAACTCCCTGCGGAAATAACTGGCGGAGTTCAAAATAGGCATCATGTGCCCGAACATGAAAGTTTTTTCGCTCACGCTTCACTCTTGTAACGCCTAAAATCCCTGTTAGGAAAACAAGATAGTATAAAACAGGATGAAGAAATAACTTGCCTGTCCCTTTTAGAAGTTCCACAAGCCATGTTTCCACCATTTCCTGCCACCTGCCTCTATTAATTCTAGTAATTTATCATAAAAAAATCTCTTAAAGATTATTTTACCAAATTAGAACCATAAAACATATTGCTAGATTTTAGAAAATGGCAAAAATGTTGTAACAGTTACTACCCAAAAAGAAAAACAGAGGCTAAAGCCCCTGCTTTCTTATTTTGTAATTAATCTCAATGCTGTTTGCAGCTGGAGATCGTTTTTCTCTTTTTTCATTTCAACAATCGCAGCTTCTTCAAGTTTAGCAGCTGTTTTGGGTCCGATTTTTCCTGTCGGATTCATGTTAACATGAAGTTGGAAGCCTTTTACGGCCATGGTCGTTTCCTTGCTGAAGTATCCATCCGTCCGACCTGGGGCAAATCCTAAACCAGCCAACACTTCTTGAGCATTCTTAACCTGCTCATTGTTCATATCCTCTTCCAGTGATTCTTCCACTTGAATGGGATGGGTGGCGAATATGGCCGGTTGCTTAACGGCCACATCTGGTTGGATTCCCTTTTTGTGGATCCAATTTCCATCTGGGGTCAGCCATTTAAATAACGTTAACTTGATATTGCTGCCATCCCCCATTGGGACAGCTTGTTGAACCGTGCCTTTTCCAAACGTTGTTTCTCCAATGAGCTGGTAACCTACCGCCTCTTGCAGTGAACCTGCAAGAATTTCCGATGCGGAGGCACTGCCTTTGTTGACAAGGACAAGCACTGGATAATCCTTTTTCTTCGATAGCGTCGAGAAGTAACGTTTTTTCTTACCATTCCGCTGTTGGATTTGGACGTACGGCTTATCCTTTGGTACAAATTCTTTTAAAATCTCACCGACACTATCCAGAAGGCCGCCAGGGTTTCCACGTACATCAATAATTAACCCTTTAATATCATCGTTTTCGAGGGCCGATAATTCCTTTTCAAAATCAGCGGCCGTATCCTCAGAGAAGGAGGTTAATTCAATATAGCCAATCTTTTTGCCATCCTGCTTCTTAATGGAAGCATGTACAGTCTCAAGTGGAATTTCATCACGTGTGACATCAATGGCGAGTGGATCTTTTAACCCTTTTCTCGCAATCATTAATTGAACCGTTGTGCCTTTTTTGCCGCGGATTTTTAGCGTCGCTTTATTCAAGTCAAGTCCTTCCACACTTTTTCCATTCACCTTTAATATTTGATCATTCGGCTTGATGCCTGCTTTTTCTGCGGGGGAATTTTTGAATGGTGAGACAATCACAATTTTCCCATCGACCATTCCAACTTCGGCTCCAATCCCTTCGAATGAGGATTCCAAAGTTTGTGTGAATTGTTGGGCTGTTTCCTTGTCCATATAAACGGAATACGGATCCTTTAAGACAGAAAGCATCCCTTGGATCGCACCTTCTACTAATTTATCCTGATCCACTTTTTCAACATACCTGCTTAAAATAAGGTCATAAGCCTGCTCTACTTTTTCAAGATCAGCTGTATTTTCTTCGGAAATTATTTGATTATCTTTTGTTGATTGCGCTAACTCAAGCTTCTTGTTTCCGATTTTATCATCTAATAACTGCATTCCTGCATATGTGCCCCCTGCTCCTGTCAGAAGCGAACCCGTCATCAACAGGGCAATCCATCTACGATTCATCCCAATCCTCCTCGAGTTAAAAATGCGTGTCTTATCTATTTTTATAACAAGGCTCCAAATTCCTGCCCGATTATTAACTTATATGTTAGGAGTGGACGAGTTATGATTACATAAAAAAATGGAAGAAGTAAGAACTTCTCCCATTCCATTATTATAGTGGCACAATGCCCGATGGATTAATTGCCGCATGATATTGCCAACGCCCTTTGTATAGTTCAAAGTGTAAGTGCTGACCTCTGGAATCACCAGTGTTACCCATAACACCGATTTGTTGTCCTTTTTTCACGGTTGCACCTGCTCCGACCAAACTTCTTCTCATATGTGCGTAAACGGTGGTATACGTTTGACCATTTATGTTATGCAAAATATAAACTACGTTTCCATAACTTGATGAGTAATGCGAAACATATACTTCCCCATCTGCAGCAGCGACTATTGGTACATTATCGCCCGGTTTTGCGATGTCAAAACCATAGTGGAATGATCCACCGCGACCCCCAAAGCCCGAAGTAATTACCCCAGGTGCTGGTCTTGTGAAGCTGCCACTTGAAACCTTTGGTGCAGATGATGCTGCACTGCTTCCACTTGAAGTAGAAGAGGACCCGCTGATTCCACTTTTAGATTGATTACTTTTAGCTTGAGCCGCTTCTCTTGCCTGACGCTCTCGCTCATTTTGGATTGACCTTTTAATGGCTGCCTCTTGAGCCGCAAGGATTTGCTCTCTCTCCTGCATATCCAGCATACCCTCATGGGCTTCTTCTTCCTGATCTTTCAGGCTAGCTAATAGTTTTTCTTTTTCTTTCTTTTGTGCACTTAATTGCTGGTTCATATTTTTTAAGTCTACAAGCATCTTCTGGAGGCTAGCAAGGTTCGTTTCTACTCGCGTTTGTTTCTCGAGAAGTTCCTTTTTGTCGGCCTCATGCTGTTCTAAAATATCCTGGTCCGCCTGCACGATGGTTGCTACTGCGTTTGCACGGTCAATGAAATCATTAAAGCTGGTGGATCCCATTAACACATCCAAATAACTAACCATTCCACCATTCTCTTGGTAGCTGCGCGCCCGTTCCTTCAAAAGCACATTACGCTTTTGAATTCGCTCCTTGATGACTTTTGTTTCAGCTTGGAGCTTAGCCACTTCGGCTTTCGTATTTTTGATCTTCTCAGTTTTATCATTTATTTTGTCAGTTGTATCATCAATCGCAAAGTCAAGACGTTTCTTTTCACTCTTAACATCTGCCTGCTGACTTTGTAATGTGTTAATCTTATCGTTTGCTGAATTTATATCGGCTTTTAAATTGGAACGTTGGTCCTGAATTTTAGTTTGTTCACCTTTCAATCCGGAAATCGATTCGGCTTCTGTTTTAACTGTTACTCCGCCAAAAATTGTTCCCAGCCCAACCGTCGTAGCAACGGCAATAGTAATTACGGATTTCTTCATTTCCGATTTCTCCTCCCATTCTCTCTATGTACAGGTTAAATCGTTCTTTATCTATGTGTGAACGAATGTTGTTGTGTACGAAACATTTAGTAGTAACTCACGCGTCTATTCTAGTAATCTAATTGTTCATAAAAAATCAGGAAGGACCTGAAGACAGCCCTTCCTGATCTAATAAACTGCACTAAACAGGTACTTCTGCTTTTCCATTAAACTTTTAAGAATTTTCTTACGGACATCAAACTGCCCCAAACTCCGATTAATGCGCCCATTAAAATCAAAATCCCCGAAACCTGATAGACAAATGGATCAAACGGCAAGATTTTGATAAAAGTCCCCTCTAGCTTAGGGCCAATGTAATCATAGGCACGATAGTAGGCAATCGCGATCAAGATAATTGGCAGAATGGACCCAAGAAAACCGAGCCATAATCCTTCCAAAAAGAACGGCCAGCGAATAAACGTATTCGTTGCTCCTACTAATCTCATAATCTTAATTTCTCTTCGTCTTGCAATAATCGTAATTTTAATTGTATTAGAGATTAAGAAAATGGCTGTAAAGAATAAGCCGATGATTAAAACAACCCCGACGTTGCGGCTCGCTTTAATAAACTTAAATAACTTTTCAACCTTGCCCTGGCCATACTTTACCTTGGCAACATAATTGGATTGTTTGATTTGATTCGCAACTTCCATCGTATCTGTCGGTTTTTTCGTTTTTACGATAAATACATCGTTTAAGGGATTGTCCTGTTCAAAAAGTTTAAAGGACTTGCCTTCCTCACCAAGACTGCTTACTAAATTATCTAGTTCATTCTTTTTAGAGGAGAATGTTACACTTTTCACTTCAGGCATTCTTTCAATCTCACTTTTTAAGGTTTGCTGATCTTTTGGGGTTGCAGCAACATCGATGTGAACGCGAATTTGCACATCATCTTCAATGGTTTGTGCCACTCTGTTAAGATTCATCATAATAACGAAAAAGACACCAACTAAAATCAAGGTAACGGTAACAGCACTAACGGATGCAAAAGTCATCCAGCCATTTCTGCTTATATTTTTAAAACTATCTCGAGCGTGACGGCCAATTGTTCTAATTTTCATAACCGTATTCACCTCTTTCATCATCACGTACTATTTTTCCACCTTCAATGGCAATAACACGATGCTGCAATGTATTAACAATCTCCCGGTTATGTGTTGCCATAACAATAGTGGTTCCTCGTGCATTAATTTCTTCAAAAATTTTCATGATTTCCCATGATGTTTCCGGGTCAAGGTTTCCAGTAGGCTCATCCGCAATGACCACTTTCGGCGAATTGACAATCGAGCGGGCAATAGAAACACGCTGTTGCTCACCACCAGAAAGCTCTGTTGGCAGCATTTTTATCTTATGCTTTAAATTTACAAGATCGAGAACTTCCATCACTCTTTTTTTAATGACTTTCGGCTGCGCTTCAATAACCTCTAAGGCAAAAGCTACATTTTCATAGACTGTTAACCGTGGTAACAGCTTGAAATCCTGAAAGACAACGCCAAGATTCCGACGGAAAATGGGTACCTTTTTCATCTTTAATTTTGCTAGGTTGACACCATTCATTGTGATGGTCCCTGAAGTAGGAACTTCCTCACGATACATCATTTTAATGAATGTCGATTTTCCAGCACCACTTGGTCCGACAACGTAGACAAATTCGCCCTGGTTTATCCGGACGTCTATACCATTTATGGCAGAAACCCCATTCGGGTACTTTTTATATACATCTTGTAGTTCTATCATTTTTATCACCTTTATTTAAAGACTTATCGAATTGTGATTCGACAATAATCTTTATTTATTTGCAAAATGGACTAGGATAACAAAAAATATGTGCATAATTTCGCATAATCCTATTATAACATCATAAATTGCTAAAAAAAGCGGTAAAAATATTACAGTTTCTTTTCAAAGAATTACAAAACCCGACAAAGTTTGCGTATTGGGCAAAAAAAACGCTCTATTTTTTCAAATAGAACGTTTTTGACACCTTTATTTTTTAGCTGCTAGCCATTCAGCAACTTGGTTTGCGTCATCGCCGCTAACTACGTTTGCCGGCATTTGACCTTTACCATTTTTTATAATACCTAAAATGTCGTCCTTAGAGTACTTTGAGCCAACCTTTGTTAAGTTTGGTCCCATACCACCCGTAAGATCGCCGCCATGACAGCCAGAACATTTTTGATCGAAAATCTTTGCTCCGGCATCACTGGTAACAGTGTCCGTTCCATTGTCCGTTCCCTTGTCCGTTCCCTTGTCGTCATTGCCGCCTCCGCAGGCTGCAAGTCCCATAACTAATGCTGTTCCCATTAACAATGTAAGTAGCTTTTTCTTCATACCTGTACCCCCTTCTGAAAATATTACCATCAATGCACTATTATACCAATCCTATACCCGTTTGAAACCCTCTCCCAACACTTCTGCGGCATCCATAACGACCACAAATGCAGATGGGTCAAGGGCTTTGACCAATTGTTTCAATTTTGTGAACTCCGTTTGGTCGACAACACACATCAGAACTGGCCGTTCATGGTCCGTAAAACCACCATATGCTGATAGTTTTGTCACACCACGGTCAATTTTATTCAAAATACCTGCACGAACTTCGTCTTGTTTACTTGTAATGATCATCGCCATTTTTGATCTGCCGAAGCCAACCTGAACAAGGTCAATCGTTTTGCTAGTCACATAAAGGGCAATCAATGCATACAATCCCTTCTCGATATCAAACACGATCGCAGCAGTGAGGACAATTATTCCATCGATTATGACGACACAACGGCCAAGTGTAAAACCTGTATATTTATTAATAATCTGCGCCGCAAGGTCGGTCCCGCCAGTGGATGCCTTCCCCCTAAAAACAATGCCCAGACCGAGCCCTACTCCAATTCCCCCGAACAAGGCCCCAAGTAGGGCATCATTTGTCCAAGGCTCTAAATTTTTGGTAAAAAAAACAATGAACGGTAAAAAAATGGTTCCCACTAGCGTTTTAACGCCAAATTGCTTTCCTAAAAACACCACACCTGCAATAAACAAGGGGATATTAAAAGCCCACTGTACATAAGCTGGTTCCCACCCCAGCACCGTTTTTAGAATCGTACTGATGCCGCTAACTCCACCCGAAGCCACTTGGTTTGGGAGTAAGAAAACGTTAAATACCAGACCAATAATTGCCGCCCCAATCAGAACAAATAGATAATCTATCGCGATTCTCGTTTTTGGATAGGTTTGTGTAAGATTACTTAAAATATTCATAAATCCATTCTCCTCAAAAAATTGATTCTTCAGTAATAATTTCTATCAACCGAGAGTGAGTATAGCACGGGCAAATTTCGGTGTAAATGGCATTAAGTTGACGTGTTAAAGGGTTAAAATTTTTATTAGCATTTGCCAATAACGGGGTTTTGATAAGGAATTTATGATTGAATACGCTGTCATTTGTTTTGCTAAAACATTATCAATAAATGTTATAATATGTTGAAAAAGGAGGTGTACCAGATGGAGCAGTTGTTACGACAAATGATGGAACAAATGAATCAACAGTTTGATAAAATTGATCATCGCTTTACCGCAATTGATAAGCGATTTGATGCCATGGATGACCGGTTTGATAAAATTGAACTTAGACTTGATGCTATGGATGAACGTTTCGATAAAATTGAACTTAGGTTAGACACCATGGATCAACGGCTTGATGCCATGGATAATCGGTTTGATGCTATGGATGATCGGTTTGATTCCATGGATGATCGGTTTAATGCTATGGATCAGCGGTTTGATTCCATGGATAATGAATTCATTGGTGTGAAACAACGGTTAGATAAAGTAGAAGCAAGTATTCACTCACTCGAGGATACGGTTAAAAATAATGCCACGGAATTTAGGAGTTATTTCAGACACATCGATAACAAATTGGAACATCATGATAAAATGTTTGAAATGCTTTCTGCAGAAGTGTAAATTCAAAATTTTAGGTAAATCCACTTAAACCACAAAGTAACGATCACACAACCTTCACCATGATCGGCAAATACATCCCAAAAAATAAGCCTTTGCCGAATGGGTCAGCAAAGGCTTGATACATTTATTTCAAATCCTTGTTTAAAAAATGCCCGTGTTACGAAATCCTCGACCTTAGATACGCATCAATAAACTGATCCAAATCCCCGTCCATCACAGCTTGAACATTTCCGCTCTCGGCACTGGTCCGGTGATCTTTCACCATCGAATACGGATGGAAGACGTAAGAACGGATTTGACTTCCCCAGCCGATTTCCTTCTGTTCGCCACGAATTTCTAGAAGCTCTTGTTCTTGTCGCTCAATTTCCAATTGATATAACTTAGATTTCAGCATTTTCATTGCCGCATCACGGTTTTTAATCTGTGAGCGCTCTGATTGGCAAGTGACGACAACATTCGTTGGCAGGTGGGTAATCCGGACGGCGGAATCCGTGGTGTTGATATGCTGTCCACCCGCTCCAGTCGCACGATACGTATCAATTTTTAAATCTTCTGTCCGAACTTCTATTTGAATGTCATCATTTAACTCAGGCATCACTTCACAGGAAACGAACGAAGTATGGCGACGGCCTGAGGAATCAAATGGGGAAATCCTTACCAGACGGTGAACCCCTTTTTCCGCCTTCAGGTAGCCATAGGCATTATGACCTTTGATCGCAAGCGTAACACTCTTAATCCCTGCTTCATCCCCAGGCAAGTAATCGAGTGTCTCGACCTTAAAGCCCTTTTTCTCAGCCCAACGGGTATACATCCGCAAGAGCATCGAGCCCCAGTCCTGTGATTCTGTTCCACCCGCACCAGGGTGAAGCTCCAAAATCGCATTATTTTTATCATACTCCTCACTCAAGAGAAGCTGCAGTTCAAATTGACTCAAGCTCCCTGTAAGCTGCCCGAGCTCATCTTCCAACTCGGTCCGCAATTCTTCATCATTTTCTTCTTTAACAAGCTCATAAGTTAATTCCAAATTTTCAAAGCTCTCATTAAGCTTGTAAAATTCATGGACCTGGTCCTTCAAACCGTTTGCTTCACTAATGACGGTCTGAGCTGCTTGCTGATCATTCCAAAAGTCAGGATGCAGCATCTCATCATCTAGCTCAGCAATTCTCGCTTCCTTATTTTCAAGGTCAAAGAGACCCCCTAAAGTCCGCTAATTTCTTAGCTGTTCTTTCAAGTTCATTACGAATTTCTGCTAATTCCATTTTCTTCACCTCTATAAAAATTAAAAATATGACCTGTATTGTATTTTATACCGAAAATCAATTGTCAGTTCCTTAACCATTATAGCGTGATAACCGTATAAAATTCAAAGTTTGGTCTTAAAAAAGCACAAACCTGTTGTTAAGGAATGATCGACAAATCTTTATTTGGATCATCCAAGACATAAAATATCATTTCAATCAAATTTCATTAGTATTTTTATATTTCTGCCTGTCAAAAATGGTACTATTAAATTAAGTGGAAAGTGGATGAAATCCACTTTATTTCAGCTGTTTTATACATAATTCACCTTTTAACATGAATGAACATACTACATCATGCAATTAGTGCGCTGGATAAATAAATAGGGTAATCAAAGGAGCGGAATGAGTTGGAGAAAATAAATCGGAATGGTCCTTGTCCATGCGGAAGTGGGAAAAAGTATAAAAAGTGCTGCGGGGCTAATGAAGCCGTATCGATTACCGATATGATTGATAGTGAAATCGACGTCCTGCAAAAGCATATCCTTCATTATGCTTACTATCACTTCGGGCCAGAAATACAAGAGGATTTCGAAGTTCTTGAAGAAATGATTGAAATCGATAATGAACAGGAACGAGAATTTTATGAGTTGATTCATGCCATTTGGTTTACTCTTTTTGAAGGATTAGATGATGGGGAAACCATTATCGAGAAGTTTATTGCGGCTGAGATTGGGAAAATTAAACGGCCTAAATTAAGAAAGATATTACAAACATGGACGGAAGCTCGAACGATTGCTGGAAAAGTCCTTGCTGTTGAAAATAATAGAGTAACAGTAGAGGACGGCTTTACCTCTGAAGAATTTGAAGCAATCATTACGAATGTGCCTATCACGGTTGAAGAAGGTTCCTTCTTCGTAGGAATCTTGGTTCCCTATGACCAAAATTATGTCTTCTTTCCATCTCCCTTTGATTTACCAGATCTTAAACCTGAAGATGCTTTTTCATACATTGAGGTTAGCAGTATCGAAGCAGATTACGACTCACCCCAGGAATACTTGACTGACTTTTTCCTGGAGGTCCTGAGCGAACTTCCGGTGGTCGGCAATTTTTTGGAAATAGATGAAATGGATTGGCCGGCACCAATCTATAAAGAAGTCGCCGATATCTTTAAGCAAAAGTTGGAATCTCTTGATGTACCAGGATCCATAGTCGACACGGGGGTTATTCTTTGGCTGAGTTTTTGCCAGAAAAGGCAAAAGCGAATCCAAAATCCGAATCTGTATGTTGCCGCCCTCCATTACTTACTGTCAACGATTGCACCGTTAGAAAAAACGTATACGCAAAAGGAGCTCGCCAAGCTGTATAGTGTTTCTACTGGATCTGTTTCCTCCATATTCACGGAGTTGGAAACGGTATTACATCCGGAAATTGCCGAGTTGATTGGAATGGTTTATGGGTTAGATGAAGCGCCGCTACTGCCGCCATTTGAAAAGGCACCTGTTATTGATTTCCCAAGAAAAAGCGCGCCCGCAGCTGAAGAATCAAGGAAAGCAGAAGCGATGCGGGATTCATCTGTTCAAACACTTACACTTGTCGATACTTCATCTAAAAAAACTAAAAGCCCAGTTCGTAAAGTTTCAAAGCGGGATGAAGAGCGGGCTAGAAATTTAATTTACGACGCCTATCAATCGGACGGCCAGCAGCGTTATAAGCTGGCAGAAGAAGCAATAACGCTGAACCCTAATTGTTCGGATGCCTATGTCATCCTTGCTGAAAAAACAAAAAGTCTCGAAGAAGCCATCTTGCTCTATGAAAAAGGCATCCAGGCGGGGGAACGAGAACTTGGTAAAGCGTTTTTCAAGGAGAACAAAGGGCACTTCTGGGGGTTAATTGAAACAAGACCCTTCATGCGTGCGAAACTACATTACGCAGAGGCCTTGTCTCTGATCGGAAAAATAAACGAGGCCATCCTCCAATATGAAGAATTGCTGGAACTCAATCCCATGGATAACCAAGGCGTTCGTTACTCGTTGTTTGTAGCCTACCTAGATGCAGGAGACACTAAGAAAGCTAGTGACTTGCTCTACCAATATGAAGAGGAGTCAGCCCAAACTTCATACAATAAGTTGTTGCTTGAGATCCAAGAAAGAGGCTTTACGGCGAAGGCCGCGAAACTGCTGAAGGAAGCAAAAAAAGATAATAAGTATGTGATTAGCTATTTAACAGGCAAAAAACGCCTGCCCGCTTATCCCCCTGACTATTATGGTTTTGGTGATGAAAATGAAGCGATTGTTTATGCGGATATGCATTTGCATTTGTGGAAGAAGATTGATGGGCTGGTTGAGTGGTTGAAAGGTAAATAAATCAGTATACATGATGCGTTTTTGCGAAGTTCCATGATCAAAGACAAGTATTAAAATCCTTTATACCTAATTTAAAGCCTTTGGAATCTCTTTTGGGAGTTACCAAGGGCTTTTTATATTGGTAGAAAACCATCCCTTATTTTCGAATGTTTTCCGTTAACAGGAAGAGACCATATTATTTAGGATTTGGAAGCAAAATGATTGGCTTTAAATCTGAAAAAAATGTTTAAAAATACCAATAACAAAGCGATCTATTAAAAAAAGCCTATTTTTCGTAAAAAATATTTTTATAACTCAAGGAGAAGCTCATAAAAATGATATCCGGTGTAAAATTACACTACAATACTCGGACAATTATGATTTATTTAATGACTTATACCTTCAATGGGCGAATTTTTGACTTTTATGGGCGAATCTTTGAGTTCTATGAGCGAATTCTGTACTTTTATGGGCGAATCTAGGGTTTCTATGAGCGAATTTAAAAAACAACAATACTTAATATTTTTCTTAGTACTCCCATTTCCTATTGTTCCTTAAAGATTCACAAGAGCAAAGAAAATACTAAATGCCCTGGCGATATAATTGGAAACAGGGATGGTATTCGAAGGGAAGGCTGTTTTATGAAAAAACGGGCTATAATTATTGTTTTGATTCTTGCTGTGGTGGGGATTTTCTCGATTAAATATTTTACGACACTATTAGATTCAAAGGACTCTGCGATTATTGTTAATAAACACTTTCCATTTAATGATGATTATCAAGATAAACGAAAATTAACGAATGCCGTTGATCATATTTTTATTGGCGAGGTAATAAGGGAAGTTGGGAATAAAGCATATACAAGAAATCCTAATACCCAATTTTTAGTGCGGATTACCCAAAATATAAAAGGTGCGCTGCTCGGGGACATAACGGTCAATCAAGAGGGAGGCTATTATAAGGAGATAGGGGAACTATATCTCCTTACTTACGAAAAATCTCCTCTGCTAAAAAAGGATCAAATGTATCTATTCTTCCTAACCTCAACAAACAATGGGTATTTTGAAATGATGCCGAAATATGGCAGCATGCTTCTAGATAATGAAGATGAAAAGTTAAAACAGATTGATGCAGTTAGAAAAGTGATGAAGGAAAATTGAGTTTTAGAAAAAAACTTTAAACGCAAAAACGAGAGGTAGTCCCTCTCGTTTTTTTAAGGATTGCTTGGTTCAGTTATTACATTTGTTTCTGTCGCCTTATCAGTTGTTGCACTTGTTTCTGCCGTCGGTTCAGTTGTTGCACTTGCTTCTGCAATAGGTTCAGTTGTTGCACTTGCTTCTGCAATAGGTTCATTGGTTTCTGTTGTCAGGGTAGTTGTTTCTAAGTTGGATGTTCTCTTTGGTGATTCCGTTTGTAATGAACTACTACTTTGAGTTAGGGTTGGCTCTTTCTTTAAAATAACTGGAGCATGTGCTGCTCTTAATGCTTTCACTTCTTGAGTCCCGGTACCTCCATGGCACTCTGAACAAGCTTTTGATGTGTCAAGATGCTCAGTAAGGGTTTCATTAAATAGTCCAGTCACCCCAAATAGTTTAGTCTTACTGTTGTGACATTTTAAGCAGAAATCCCGTTCCTTATTTGCCCAATCTCCTGATGTAAAAGAAAATTCTTGTTGATTTTCGTGTCCGAGTAAATTCCTTAATAACACAAGGTTTTTTGACCCATGTGTTTCATGACACTCAGCACAAGGAAGGTTTCCGTTTAAATAGCTACCATCAATTGCAATAATCGTATGGCCTGATTTAATTATTTCATTTTTATCTTCATCTTCATAATATTGTTTAATATTAGTTGCCTTTCCACCATTATGGCAACGCAAGCATAATGAGAAATTCCCGATTTGTCCATTAGCAGTTGTTGATTTCTTGTATGAAAGGACCTCTCTTACAGAAATTTTCGTGGTAACCTGCTGGACCGCTTATTGTATCACCGTCATGACAAGATTGACAGTTATCATCAAGGCTATCTCTACTTGAACCATTAGCTGTATACACATAATGATCTTTAAGGTGATTAGGATTACCCGTAGTCCAAGTTAAATGTGGATTATGGCATGTCGTACAGGAACCTGCACTCGAAGGATGCTCTGAATCCTCTACAGCAGTATGCATCGATTTAATTAGACTATTTTTAGAATCATAATTTTCAGGCATAGGAACAGCCACGGTTCCGTCATGACAAGCCATACAATAACTATTTTCTTTAGCCTTATCTTTATAGGCGGATATTGGCTTATCAAGATTTACATTTTCCGAAACATGTGTACCATGACAATTCGCACAAGTGTTTACATTATTTGTGTAAAAACCATGTGGCTGTCCGGGTACTTCTGCCGTGTTTTCGTTAATTGCTGTATCTTTGTCTGGATTTTGACTCTTTACAGTTTCACTTACTGTCGTAAACTTCTTAATTACTGGAAGAAAATTATTATCTTTAGCATCAATAAAAAGTCCTGCACCAGCATCACTATATTTTGCTGATATTAGACTTGGGTTGAAAATTAAATAATAAGTTTTTCCTGGTAATAAGTTATTTAAAGTTAGCTTGATTTGGTTATCAGATTTGAATTCGAAGTCCACACCTGAGATCTTGGTAAAGTTTTTATCATAGATCGTAACTGGGTTTGACAGACTTTGAGAAACATCATCGCTCAAATCTATAAGTATTGTAGTTGGGTTTGTGGAAATTCTTGTCAAATCTTCATTTTGCATGAGGTCAACATCTATAATCTCATCTCTATCTTCCCTGGTACCATTAACTTGAACCTTATACTTATATTGATATGCCTTCATATGAATAGAAGTTATATAGGGACGCTGAACAGGAATAGATTTTATATTTGGTTCCTCTGAATATAAAGGCTTATCGGTTGCTTCTATTTTTAGTCTATTAAGTTTTTGAGAAAATGTCTTAGTTATCGACCATGTTCCATCTGATGATGGTGTAATCGGATCAGATGTCTCACTTTCACCTACCAAATTCATTACTATCTCTTGTGGGGGCGTTTCATCAGAAACAGTTCCAGTAATTGTAGTTATTCCATTTAATACTTTAATACTTTTAATAACGATTGTTGGAGGAGTGTTGGTTACCGTGGCCAATACATTGGCAGGGAGAAATAAGGAAAGGAATACTACTAATAATAGTAAGAGCAAGGCAATATATTTATAACCGTTTTTAAATAAAATCATAAATGTTCATTCCTTTTTTGTTACGACATGAGATCCAATTATATTAGATTCTAGGTGACAAATTAATATATTCCTAAGTTAATAAAAATAACAATGTGTTTTTCTTATAATCTACATTATTATTATACTTTTATTGTTAATGTAATAGGGTAACAGAACTGTGAATTATGTTTGACAAATTCGTGAAGATAATATTTGACGATTTTGTGAACTCGTTATAAAATAAAAATAAGCTGACAGCCCACCGAGGCGAACTGTCATCCTAAACTTAAATATTTCATTCAAGGCTAATAAATAGTAGGGCTATTTGTTAGCCTTTTTATTATGGTAGTTGTGATGTTACAGTTACTTCAGAACCAGCACTTGAGAAATCAGTACCAACTACTGGTTGAGCTTCTAATCCGTGTGGATCGTTGTCATCTTTGAAAGAGCTAGTATTCTTTAACTGTTCAGCTTTAGAGTCTGTATGACAGCCCCAACATACTGACATGTTAGTATAGCGTTTTAATGCAGAAGATGGGTTTTTGTCTAATAGGTAATCTGTTGCTTTAGCAGTATCCCCTTCGAATTCTCCACCATCTTTAGTAAGGTCAGCAATTTTTTCTCCATGTGCATCCATCATAACCGTTACGTCAGTACCGTGAGCATAGTGACAGCGTACGCAAGTGTAAGAATCACTATCTGTAGAGTGACGATATGCTTTACTAAATGTACCTGAAGCAGATCCTGAGTGAGCTAGGTAGTCAGTGTGACAAGCAGCACAGTATTGATTTAATTTAACCCCTGCACCTTTAAACGCACCAGTACCAGTCATTAAGCTATTTGAATCAGATTTGAAAATAGGTACACCAGTTGTTTGGCTTCCGAATTTAGCAATTTCTTTTAGATCAAGATCAACTTTGTATGCTACACCGATATCAGCTGTTTTAACATCATCTAAGTAGCCTTTTGTAGAGTAGATGTAACCTTTGCTGAATACAATTTCAGAATTCCCAAGTTCATTGTCATGGAAGTCAGCGATGTAAGTATAGTCGTATCCGCCGTGACCATCATCTTCTGAATAAAGTTGGTCAGCCATATTGATTGTTCCATCTGTTTGACCAGACAATACTGTTTTTCCATCTGTATCGTACTTAGCTATGTCAGTAGTTACTTGTTTATAGAAACGAGTATAATAGTTTTTAGGACTTCCATAAACATATCCATATAACCAAGGAGTAGTGATTTGTTTATAGCTATAAGCTTTTGAAGTAGGGTCTTGAACAAGTTCCATTAAAGAGATAACTTTAGCAGTACCATCAATACCTGTGATTCCCATTTCAGTTGCAGTACCTCTAACTAGTAGTGGAGATTCTGCGCCTTTAGCAGGAGCAAGTGTGCTATAGTTTACAACAGCCTGACCTTTGTAACCAATACCACCTTCAGCTTTAGTAGCTAAGCCCATTCCGTTTGGATTGTAGTGTAATAAACGATCAGAATAAGAACCGTGTGGGCTATGGCAGCTTGCACAGTTGAATTCGTTAACCCATGAACCATTGTTTGCAGCACCGTTACCACCTGGTGCAGCTTTGATTTGTACAGAACCGTCGGCTAAGTGAACAGACATGTTACCTGTGTGTGTTCCACCAAAAGTACCAGCGTTAGATGGTTCAAATACGTTATAGAATCCTAATGTACCATCATGACAAGCAGTACAAGTGTTATAAACACCGTCTTTGAATAGTAAACTCTTAGATGCGCCTGTGTGTGTTTGGTGACAGCTTGCACAAGAGTTTGTGTTGTTTTGGTACTCACCATGAGTTCTGTGGTTACCAGTAGAACCGTCGTTTTTAACCATGTCTTTAGATTTGATAACTTCGCCAACTTTTGTGCCGTTATTAATGGTAACATCTTTACCAGTTTTGTTGGCATTTTCTAAGCCATTATCTTTATCAGTTGAAGTAATCTTGTTGTTGTAACGGTATTTCACATCTGTGATAGTTGAAGTAGCAGTATCATTAACACCGCCATTTGTTTTAACTTCTACGTTGTAAACTGTTTTAGTATCTAAATTTGCAAGTGTGTAGGTAGTTGCTGTAGCTGTTTTAGTATCAACTACAGATCCATCTGCTTTCTTAGTGACAGTAACTGTATAACCAGTTACCCCTGTTGCAGTATCTGCAGACCAGGTAGCTTTCATTGCTCCATCATTGTCTACAGTTGCTTTAAGGTTTACAACACCAGCAATTGCTGCCATTGCAGATATACTAAACATTAGCATAAATGCAATTGCTGTCAAAAATGAAAAGCCTAATCTTCCCTTCGACATTCTTAAAACCTCCCAAATAAATCTCTCTTTTTTTCTCTTTTTATTTAAGTATGTTTGAAAAATATTATTCCCTATTCCATGAACCACCTCCTTAAAGTTAAAGTACTAATCTATGATACTAATCTTTTAAAGTCTTAATAATAAACTTCTACTCGCTGATTTAACGTATCAGTGATGTAGATATGGTCTGTATCATCAATGAATAAGCCATTAGGTAAATAGAATTGTTCGTTTTCGTCTCCCATGCCGCCGAATTGGAATAATTTCTTTCCATTTGCATCAAATCCATAAATATAATGAGTTAAGTTATTAACAACAAAGATGTTTCCATCAGAGTTGATACCAATTCCTCTTGGGTTGACTAGCGTAGATGAACCGTTACCGTCTTCAGATCCGTTTATTGTTTTCTTGAATTTTCCTTTTTTATCAAAAATCTGAACACGCTGATTTCCGGTATCAACCACGTAAATGTTGCCATCCTTATCGGCTGTTACAGCATTTGGAGCACGGAATTCTCCGTCCTTCTCCCCTGCTTTTCCTAATGTAAGAATGAGCTTGCCATTTAAGTCAAACACAAATACTTGGCTTTTTTCGATATCTGTTACATATAATTTATTATCTACAATACGTAATCCACCAGGTGCTTTAATGGCTTTTTGCTTTTGATTCTCTTCCTTGAAATAGCTGATAAAGTTTCCTTTTTTGTCCATAATTGAAATATTTCCATTATAAAGATCAAATACATAAATATTACCTTTTTTATCACCGGCAATTCCGTATGGGAACATAAACTGACCAGGCCCTTTACCTTCTTTCCCAAATTTAAAGATTTGGGTTCCTGTTGAATCAAAAACCTGAACTCGTTTGTTTTGTGTATCCGAAACATAAACGAATTCACCAATCTTTGTAACATCCATTGGTTTATTTAAAGCATCATTTCCAAAACCACCATAAATCATATTACTGTATTTTGGCGGACCGTTTCGGTCTACTAACTTAGTCGGATTGCTAACTTTATCTTGTAGATTTAAAAGGTAAATGGCCACAAAGGCTATGATTGTGAGGCCAACGATGACCACCATCCATCTATAAACATTCTTTTTCTTCACGGTATCCCACTCCTTTATTTCTTGTTAGAATCTTTAGATGCAATTCTCTCTAGACCTTTTAATGCGTTTTTATAGAGCGGATCGTAATTTAAGGCATCCTTATAAATCGCTTCAGCTTCTTTCATTTGCCCCTGAGCTTCAGCCAATCTTCCAATTTCATAAATAATATCAGTATTTCCTGGCATTAAACTATTGGCTTGGTTTAAAGTTTCTAAGGAGTCTTTGTACATTTTAAGCTCACGATAGATTGAACCTTTTTGTAGTAAGCCCTTATAATCTCTAGGATTTAAATCAACGCATTTTTCAGCTGCTTTTAATGCATTGTCTAGTTCCCCCTGATCTTTATAAACAATCGATAAATTTAGATAGGCATCATAATTTTTTTTATCAAGGTCAAGGGCTACTTTTAATTGTTTTATAGCCTCATCGTTATCACCCTTTAAAAAATAAGTATATCCAAGATTAACACGATGTTTAGGTTCGTTGGGCTCACTATCAACTTTGTTTTTATAATAATCAAGTTGTTCACTTACATGATTCATATCCATTTTTGACCAAAAGTACTTATCGCTGATATAGTAGGCAGCACCCACTGAAATTACTAGAGTTAGAGACAAGATTAATAACGTCTGCCACCATTTAAATTTTTCATTTTTAACCTTTTTAGTCTTCTTAGTCTTTCCCTCTGGCTTTTGATTTGTTTCCTCAGGTATATGCTGCTTTGCATCTGTTTCCATCTAGATCACTCCTTTTATTCCTTTGTCCAAACATCTGTATGACAAGTCGAACATTTTGCTTCATTATGACATCTGTAGCATGACTTGGTTAGTTTCTGATTCGGTGCCACTTCAATCGGATGACCTTGTCTCCAATAGCCTGTGTTTTTGTAATGACTACTTGGATGGCAGGAAGAGCAGGCTACATTCGTTAGTCTTGTATCACTTTTCTGCTGAATGTTATGGCAGGCACTACATCTTTGTTTATTTTCTTTTGCAATTCCACCATGACTTTTCATAAAATCACTAGTGTGGCTAGATGGTCTTTGCATATGGCAATTACGACAGAATGAATTTTCTTTTGCATAATCATAATGGGATTTTTTTGTTAAATTTGAATCTTTATTTAGATACTGAGTAACAGTAGGTTCTTCTTGAAAGAAACCTTCCAGTTTGTCAGCAGACATATATTCATGACATTTATTACATTTTTCTAACGTCGTTTTCGCCTGCAACCCATGTGTAACTAATTTAAAATCTTCTTTCTTATGGCTTTTTGGAAGCATTCCTGTTTTATGACAAGCAGAACATTCAATTGTGACCTTCCTTGCTTTATGGCAATCCATACAGGTGTCCATATCTGGTTTTGTCCATTTGATATCTTTCATGGTTTCCTGACCGACCAATTCATCCCATTTCCCATAATCAGCTTGAAATGTCATTTTCCGATCAGCAATTTTACCTTGTGCAACTCCACTATGGCACTGCGCACATTTGATTTCCTTATTTTTGTGTTTATCGTGAGGAATTATTAAATCCCCTGATGGAGTAACGTCACGTGTGAATACATTGTGACAGGTTTCGCAAGCGCTATCTGGTATTTCTTTTGGCATATGAATGGGTGCAGTATACGTTTTAGTTTGTTTTTTATAAAGCTCAATTACCCCTTCAGCTTTACTTTTCGCTAAGTTCTTTGCCCCTGGTTCGATATGACAGTTAACACAATCCACTTCGCTGTGTGTGGAAGCTTTCCAAGTATAGTACTCAGGTTGCATCTCATGGCAGGATGAGCAAAACTTTGAGCTTGAAGTTGCTTCTAGCCCGAAGAATCCTGCAAAGGAGAAAAGAGCTAGAAACAACAATGTTAAAGTCGCAGTTTTGATTAATTTATAGCGAAATTTGGGAGGGGCTGACCGCTGTTGTTTGAGCTCCTCGTCCATAAAAGCAACCCTCCTGTTCAAATATTATTTTTTCTTATCTGTTTTAAAGCCAGTTCTGTGACAGTATTGGCAATAAACATCGGTTGGTGCTTTGACTTCTGTTGATCCTGGTTTTGGCTTTTCGCGATCGTGACAAACGAAGCATTCTGATTTTTGATCTGCCGTTTTTGCTTTCGATTCGTGAGCTGTTAACCATTGATCGCTTTCCACGTGTCCACTAGGACGGTTGCTGTGACAGGCGCTGCAGAATTTATTGATTCTTGATTGGTCTTTAACGATTGTGATATTTGGTGTATATTTTGTTTTTGTTTCTTTCATCTTAAGTAGAGAGATAATGTCTTCTTTTGGAATTTCTCTGATCCATTTAGAATCCTGGTGACAGTTCACACATTTATCTAACTCTTGGACAGCTGTGCCGCCGTGTTGACCATTCCAGACTTCAACCTTATGACTCTTAGGAACTTTGACTTTTTTATGACAAGTTTCACATTCCATCGATAGCTTCACGTCTTTTTGTTGTTTACCTACAGCTTGCAAAATGATATCTTGAGTTTTTTTGTCATGCTCTGCTAATTTTTCTGCCTCTGTAGGTTCACCTTCGTGTGTTGCCTCAGTTGAGACTTTTGTAGCTTCCGTGGAGCCTTCTTTTTTATTTTCTTCCAGCTTTTTCTCGAGCTCTTGTGGATTTTCCGGTAAGCTATAAGTTTCTTCTATCCATGGCTTTTCGCCGTTGTTTACTTTATCGTGGCAATCAATACATGTTCCCATGTTAGGTCTTAGATATTTCTTTTCCATCAATTTTTCAGCACTCTCTGCTGTCCACTTACCGCGTACTTCTTCGACGTTGATACCACGAGATGCCATTTTTGCATGGACAACCCCGGCGTGACAGGTGATACAAGGAATATCTTTTTCGATATGTCCTTTGTGATTTACCTTTAAGTCACCGGATGCTGTGACGAGTCGATTTTTGGAGTGACACTGTAAGCAATTTTCATTTGAAACAGCTTCCGTTTGCACAATTTGTTCAGGTACTCCTGTTACATGGTAGTAAACTTCTTTCACCGATTTCATCTTGTGGGTAATCATGTTGGTGAAACCAGGCTTGATATGGCACTGGACACAGGTGATCTGGTTGTGCGCACTCGCTGTATATGATGAATACTCAGGTGCCATTTCGTGACAGCTCGCACAGAATGTTGGCGAGTTCGTTAAGGAAAGAACTCCATATCCTCCACCAAAAACAACGATACAACCGACAAGTGAAACAAATAATAACTTCCACCTGTTAACTGGATTCTTCCAATCTATTTCTCTGAACTTTCGCCAGAGTTTGCGTATTGGGCCAGCTTTTCTATCTTCTCTACTTTCGGGATCTTTATCTTTATTTTTTTTCCCCCAAATGGCCACTTAACTCACCCTTCCCATTTTGGATTCTATCTCTATATTTTCCATATTAACCTCTCTAAAGGTAGTATCTAACATTGTAAGAGTATAATCCAATGTACAATTTGTGAATAATTTCTCAAAGAAATAAGAGGTGATATTCCCACTGAAAACAACTTAAAAACACTGTTATTAAAGGGTTAGATTAACACTATACGCATGTTGTTTAATCTGTATATCGATGTGTTTTTATACATTATTAGTGTTTTTTATACAAAAACACTTAGGGATTGAAGCATTGATTTTCTGGTTGCAATACATTCTCAACAGTTGCCATAAGTCTGTCATATTTGACGATAAATCGAACATAACAAAAGGCTAGCTTAGAAGTTTGACTTTAGTTGATTATTTATAGTAGATTGTACGAATCTTGCTTCCCTCTTACATTGTTGTCACTGTATTGAGGAAGTGGTAAGATTAAAAGGGAAATTATCGAATATTTTTGACTAGGATTTTTTAAAAAAGAGTGTATTAGTCTCGATATAAAGGAGCGTTCATCAGATGATGGGGATTTTAAATAAAGTATTTGATCTGAACAAGCGTGAGCTGAAGCGGTTAGACAAGCTTGCAACGAAAATTGACTCATTGGCGACGGAAACAGAAAGACTGACCGATGACCAGCTGCGGGAAAAAACAGAGGAGTTCAAGGCCCGCTATCAAAACGGGGAAACACTCGATGATTTGCTCGTTGAGGCGTTTGCCGTTGTCCGTGAAGGCGCCCGCCGTGTACTTGGTTTATATCCGTATCATGTTCAGTTAATGGGGGGTATTTCTCTCCACGAAGGGAACATTTCCGAGATGAAGACTGGTGAAGGTAAAACGTTAACCGCGACCATGCCCGTTTATTTGAATGCTCTTTCTGGTAAAGGTGTTCATGTTGTTACGGTCAATGAATACTTAGCAAGCCGTGATGCAGATGAAATGGGTGAATTGTATCAATTTTTAGGCTTAACGGTCGGCTTAAATTTAAATAGTATGGATAAGGATGAAAAGCAGGCAGCCTATGCCGCGGATATTACGTATGGAACAAATAATGAATTTGGTTTCGATTATTTGCGTGATAACATGGTCCTATATAAGGAACAAAAAGTACAACGCCCACTTTTTTATGGAGTGATTGACGAAGTTGACTCGATCTTAATTGACGAAGCCCGTACCCCATTAATTATTTCAGGTTCAGCTGCAAAGTCCGCTGTCCTTTATATTCAAGCCAATGCCTTTGTCCGTATGCTTAAAAGGGATACAGATTATACGTATGATGAAAAGACAAAGGGCGTTATGCTGACGGAAGAAGGGATTAGCAAGGCCGAGAAAGCCTTTGGGATTGAAAACCTCTTTGACATGGCGCACGTAACCTTAAACCATCATATTAACCAGGCTTTAAAAGCGAATGCCAGCATGCACCTTGATGTGGACTATGTCGTTCAAGATGGCGAAATTGTCATCGTTGACCAGTTCACCGGTCGTTTGATGAAGGGCCGCCGTTATAGCGAAGGCTTGCACCAGGCTATTGAGGCAAAAGAAGGTCTCGAAGTCCAAAACGAAAGCATGACGATGGCAACGATTACGTTCCAAAACTACTTCCGAATGTATGAAAAATTGGCCGGTATGACAGGTACCGCGAAGACGGAAGAGGAAGAATTCCGTAACATTTATAATATGAATGTTATCGTAATTCCAACCAATCGCCCAATCGTCCGTGATGACCGTGCCGATTTAATCTACTCTTCAATGGACGGCAAATTCCGTGCGGTGGTCGAGGATATCGCTGCTCGTCATCAACTAGGACAGCCTGTACTTGTGGGTACCGTTGCGATTGAAACGTCTGAGCTCATTTCCAAATATTTATTGAAAAAGGGTATTCGCCATAATATCTTGAACGCGAAAAACCATGAGCGTGAAGCTGAAATCATTGCTGAAGCAGGTCATCGAGGCGCAGTAACCATTGCGACCAACATGGCCGGTCGTGGTACGGATATTAAGCTTGGCGAAGGGGTAATTGAACTGGGCGGACTAGCTGTCATTGGGACGGAACGTCACGAAAGCCGACGGATTGATAACCAGCTTCGTGGACGTTCTGGACGTCAAGGGGACCCAGGTATTACTCAGTTCTACTTATCGATGGAAGATGAGCTGATGCGCCGCTTCGGTTCAGATAATATGAAATCAATGATGGAACGCCTTGGTATGGATGATAACCAGCCGATTCAGAGTAAAATGGTATCTCGAGCGGTGGAATCTGCGCAAAAACGCGTCGAGGGGAACAACTTTGATGCCCGTAAACAGCTCTTGCAGTATGATGATGTGCTTCGCCAACAGCGTGAAATTATTTATACCCAGCGCGATGAAGTATTAGATTCTGAAAACCTTCGTGACATTGTTCAGAAGATGATCGTGAACTCTATCGAGCGGAATGTGGATGCCCATGCATCTCGTCATGAAGATGAAGAAGAATGGAATCTGCAAGCCATTGTCGATTATGTCAATGCCACTCTTTTAAATGAGGGTGATATCACTGTCGATGACCTTAAAGGAAAAGATCCAGAGGAAATCCGCGATACGATTTTTGCAAAAGTGAAGGAACGTTACGAGGAGAAAGAACAACTTCTCTCCCCTGAACAAATGCGCGAATTCGAAAAGGTTGTTACACTGCGTGCGGTTGACTCCAAGTGGATAGATCACATTGATGCAATGGACCAACTCCGTCAAGGAATCCATTTACGTGCTTACGGACAAATCGATCCACTTCGTGAATATCAGCATGAAGGCTTTGCGATGTTTGAGACGATGATCCATTCGATCGAAGACGAAGCAGCGATGTATATCATGAAAGCGGAGATCCGCAACAACCTTGAGCGCCAAGAAGTAGCAAAAGGCCAAGCGGTTCATCCAAAAGAAGATGGCGAACCGGTTAAGCAAAAGCCGAAAGTGAAGCAAATTGATGTGGGCCGTAATGATCCATGTATTTGTGGAAGCGGCAAGAAATATAAGAACTGCTGCGGGGCAGGGAAATAACGTTATAATAGCTTTGATGGCTCCAATTTCGAAGTTATAAATTAGTGAGGGCCAGCGATCATAATCGCTGGCTCATTTTTGTTGTTTTGGGGATGGATTTTGTGGATATGTTGATAAGTGGTGGGGATTTGTTGATATCTTCTGAAAATTCGTAGAAATAATGCATAGTTTTGTAGATATCCACAAGGGGATATCTTTTTTATATGTTTATTTAGAAAAGGTAACTTGATTTTGTGTGATTTCTCTTTTATGTGACCCATTTATCTGTTCTTTACTCTTTTCGGTCACGTAGACTCTTTTTACGTTACCCAATCCTCTGTTCTTTACTCTTCTCAGTCACGTAGACCCTTTCTACGTTACCCAATCCTCTGTTCTTTACTCTTCTCGGTCACGTAGACCCTTTCTACGTTACCCAATCCTCTGTTCTTTACTCTTTTCGGTCACGTAGACACCTTCTACGTGACCCGTTTCTCTGCTCTTTACTCTTCTCAGTCACGTAGACCCTTTCTACGTTACCCAATCCTCTGTTCTTTACTCTTCTCGGGAACGTAGACACCTTCTA